>JANNRD010000461.1:0-2860 GCA_031401095.1 Acidobacteriota bacterium | reverse complement strand
CTGAGTGGGTGAGAGCACCGATCGAGATCAGATCGACTCCGGCCTCGGCATATTCTCGAATGTTGGTGATCGTGATTCCACCAGACGCTTCGAGCAGGGTGCGTCGATCCTGAGGTTCAGCTGTCTTGACGATATCAACGGCCTCACGGACCTTCTCCGGAGACATATTGTCGAGCAGGAGAATGTCAGCCTTTGCGCTCAGCGCCTCGTGAACCTGTGCCAGGGTCGCGACCTCGACTTCGATCTTGTGCAGGTGACCAACCACCTCACGCGCGCGCCGAACGGCTTCGGTAATGCTGCCCGCCATCGCCAGATGATTGTCCTTGATGAGGACCCCGTCATCCAGTCCGAGCCGGTGGTTTCGCGCTCCACCGACGGTCACTGCATACTTCTCAAGCATGCGAAGTCCCGGCATTGTTTTTCGCGTGTCGACGACGACCGCTCCCGTTCCGGCGACCGCATCGACATACCGCCGGGTGATAGTCGCGATTCCGGAAAGGTGCTGCAGAAAGTTGAGGGCGACACGCTCCGCCGCAAGCAGCGTTTGGGGTTCCCCAACCACTCTTGAGAAGACCTTGCCCGCGCTGAGCTGATCGCCATCGCTGACCGAGGATTCGATCTGCAGGGAATAGTCGAGCGTGCTGAAGACTGCATCGGCGACCTCCAGGCCCGCCAGGACAAAATCCTGCTTCGCCATGAAGCTGCCGCGCGCCCGTCCACCAAGACGAACGACCGCTCGGGAGGTAATGTCACCGCGCCCGATGTCTTCGTCGAGAGCTGCGCTGACGGCGTCAAAAATGAACTCGCTATCAATTGGGATGATCATAGGTCCTCTCTCTCGGCTTCCTTAGAGCGAATCGATCATCGCACCCAGGCGAACCATCTGGCTCGAGATTTCTAAAGCGCGTTGTTGCGTTGCAGCGACAACGTCGGGCGCGGCGCGCGCGACGAAGTCGCTGTTCGCGAGCCGCTTTTCGAGCCCCTCCTGCTCGCTTTGGAGCTTGGCGAGCTCGCGTTTCAACCGCTCTCGTTCTTTCCCAAAATCGATCAGGCCCTCGAGAGGAACCTCGATCTCAGCGCCATTGAGAACGGCGCGCGCCGAGCCACGTGCCGAAGAGATGCGATCGACCAGGTGGAGCTTGCTCAAACGCGCAAGGCGACTGATCTGTTCCCTCATGGATTCAACGATTCGCCGAGCCTCTTCATCTGACGGGGCGACCTTCGCTTCGAGTGGCACCGCCTGCCCAATGTTGAAAATGGAACGAATGCTTCGCAGACGTGTCACGAGTTCGATGACCAACGCCATTTCCTTTTCCGCACGACCGTCGAGTTGCGCAGCATTTGCTGTCGGAAACTCTGCCAGGCAGATCGTCTCGCCGTCGTGCGGCATGCGCTGCCATAACTCTTCTGAGATGAACGGCATGATCGGGTGGAGAAGACGCAGACTGCGTTCGAGCACATAGATCAGACGTCGCTTGACGGCGATTACTTGAGGACCCGTCTCCTTCGAGGTGACAAATGGCTTTGACAGTTCGATATACCAGTCGCAGAAGTCATCCCAGAAGAAGTGATAGACAAGCGAAGCCGCCTCATGAAGCCGGAACTCTGCGAGCGCATCTCCAACATCGAGTGCCACTCGATTGAAGCGGCTGAGAATCCATCGGTCGGCCAGCTCTGGGGGAGCGATCTGTGTCTCCCACTCGAGTGGCTCGCCAGTTCCCAGTTCCTCACCGCAGTTGAGGAGCACGAAGCGAGTCGCGTTCCAGATCTTATTCGCGAAGTTACGAGCCGCCTCGAGTTTTGATTCCTGAAGCGAGATCGGCATTCCCGGCGTTGCCGCGGAACTCAGGGCAAAGCGCGCCGCGTCAGTGCCGTACTTCTCGAAGATCACCAGTGGGTCGATGACGTTCCCCTTTGTCTTCGACATCTTCTGACCTTCGGGATCAAGGACGAGGCCGTTGATGTAGACGGTTCGGAAAGGAACATCGCCCATGAACTTTAGCCCCATCATCATCATGCGAGCGACCCAGAAGAAGATGATGTCAGGTCCAGTGATGAGGACACTGGTCGGGTAGTATTTCTTGAGGTCCTCGGTCATCTCAGGCCAGCCGTGGGTTGAGAAAGGCCAGAGAGCAGAGGAGAACCACGTGTCGAGAACGTCCTCATCTTGTCGAAGTAGCGAAGTTGTGGGTCCTGCGGCTTCGTGACGCGCTCGAGCCTCGCCCTCGTTGCGAGCGACGATAACCATCCCATCATCACCGTACCAGGCGGGGATTCGATGACCCCACCAAAGCTGACGCGAGATACACCAGTCCTCGATGTTCTCGAGCCAGTTGGTATAAGTCTTGGTCATGTTGTCTGGAACAAAACGCGTTCGGCCTTCGCGCACCGCAGCGAGAGCGGGCTCCGCAAGCGTCTTCATCTTCATGAACCACTGGGTCGAAATAAGCGGTTCGACAACGATGCCGCTGCGCTGACAGTGACCGACGTTGTGTAGATAGTCTTCGACCTTGACCAGCAAGCCCGCAGCCTCCAGGTCCGCAACGATCTGCGCTCGGGCCTGATACCGGTCAAGGGAACGGTACTGCTCAGGTACAGAATCGGCCATCCGCGCGTCCTTTCCGATGACGGTTATAAACTCAAGTCCATGACGCTTTCCAATGGCAAAGTCGTTCGGATCGTGCGCTGGCGTGACCTTGACAAGCCCGGTGCCAAAGTCCTTTTCGACAACAGAATCCAGGACGAAGGGCAGATCGCGTCCGACAAGGGGTAGGACGGCGAACCGGCCCGAGAGCATTCCATAGCGCTCGTCTTCGGGGTTGATCGCCACCGCCGTATCGCCGAGCATGGTCTCCGGCCG
>JANNRD010000460.1:0-8571 GCA_031401095.1 Acidobacteriota bacterium | reverse complement strand
GCCTGACTGGGTCAGTTTGCCAAGACGCGGCACCATTCTGGTTGATGAACCACAGAGACACAGAGACACAGAGGCAGCACAGAGAAGAAATCGAGAGCCGAAAGGAGGCCTACAACCTCTCTTATTCTTCTCTGTGCTGCTTCTGTGTCTCTGAGTCTCTGTGGTTCATCAACCAGAATGGTGCCGCGTCTTGGCAAACTGACCCAGTCAGGCGAACGAGGTGGGTCGCGCACTTAAGGCGGAGTGATCACTTCGGAGTCACCTTTGGAGTCAAATGGATCAATGCGCCGGGATTCGCGTCTTCCAGCAACCACAGCGAACCATCGGGCGCTTGTTCCACATCGCGAATACGTTTGCCGACATTCCAGCGCTCGGCCGTCCTGGCTCCACCTTTACCGTCGAAGATGATGCGATTGAGCGTCATCGTCGCCAGGCCGCTGATAAAGCCGCTGCCCTCCCATTGCGGAAAAGTTTTGGTACCACGGTAGAACATGAGGTTGCCCGGCGCGATCACCGGTACCCAATAGATGACCGGCTTCGCCAAGTCGGGCCGCGTGTCGTGACTGGGAATCGGCACCTCATTGTAGTTCTTGCCGTAGGAGACGAGTGGCCAGCCGTAGTTTTTGCCCTTCTCGATCAGGTTCAGCTCGTCGCCGCCGCGGGGTCCATGTTCGACCTCCCATAATTCACCGGTTGGCGAAAGCGCCAAACCATACGGTGCGCGGAAGCCACTAGCCCAGGTTTCTGCTGGCGTCAGGTTGGGGCCGGGAAAGGTATAGGTGCTCACGGGCTTCGCTGTCTTGGCAACTTCGGTGTCCTGTGGCGGATCGATGAGCTGAATGGTGGCAGCACCGGTTTTGCCGAAATTGGGATTGCCCGGGACTGGTTTGCCATCCAGCGTAAGCCGCAGGATCTTGCCTACCGGCTGGTCCGGATCCTGGGCCGGGGTCATGCGCTGGCGGTCTCCAACCGTCATGAACAGATACTGACCATCGGCCGAGAAAACGACCTGCCCACCTGCCTGGCCCCCCTTGCCTCTGGGCATCTGGCGCCACAGCACATTGAAATCCAGCAATCGCGCACGTTGGAGGTTCAGCTTGGCGCGTGCCAACACCTGGCCACCGCCATAGTCACCCGGTTCGATATAGGTGAGATAGATGCTCTCGTCGGTGGCGAAATGGGGCGAGACGTAAACGCCCAGCATGCCGTTCTGGTTCTGCCAGTAGACGGGGGGCGTATTGCCCAATGGCGCGATCTTTTCTCCCTGAGGCGAGACCAGCCAAATGGGCCCGATCTTTTCGGTCACCAACATGCGCCCATCCGGGAGGAACGCAATCCGCCAAGGCAGCCCAAACGTGGCTGTCGTGGTCAGCTGAAAAGGCAGTGTAGCTTCGGCTGTCTGTTCGCCCACATTGGTTTGGGCCCAAACAGCAGACGACGCCAGCGTGAGAAGCAGCGCGGCTCTCGCTAATTTCATCATCATTCTCCTTGCTTCATTTTTGAACGACGTAATTCAGTATATACCAGTCGATGGTCACTAGAGGCCCGTCAACTTGGGGATGCGGACGTGGACGAACGGTTCAATCTGATTCCGGCTGCTACCTACGGTGAATCCGAGCGTGAAGGCGTGGGCTTCTGCCAGATTCGCCGCCTGAGCAACTCAACCCGATTCCTCGCCCTCCCAGTTGAATCGCCCGTTCGACCCAGTACAAGTATAGCGTGCGGCGGAGAACAGATTTCCGTCCTCGATGTCCTGGATCACAATGCTTGCTACGAGCGGAGGTCGCGAGGACGAACCCCAAAGGAATCCTTTGTGACATTCAAGCGGATCTATTGTGGTCCCGGACGCAACGGACCAGGAATCCACATTTGAGCGGCAAAGGATCGATTCCCCGCGCTGACCGTCGAAAAGACGCCGCGTCGGGGGCGTTGCGCTGGTCAAGGGTGATAGAATCCGAGCGGAGGGGACAATATGGCTACAGATGTTGAAGATATCTACCAGCAGCAGTTGAGGTCCCTGCCGGCCGAAGATCGCCTGCGATTAGTCGCTGTGTTGGCGCGCGATCTGACGGTCTCGGGGGTGCAACCTGCCGCTGGCGAGCAACCCGCCAAGCACAGCGTGCTCGAACTCGAAGGGCATGCGGCGGAAATCTGGGACGGGATTGACGCGCAAGAGTACGTCGACCAACTCCGGCGAGAATGGGATCATCGTTCATGACACGACTGGCGGATGCGCTCGCGGGGGTGACGAGGATCGGGTTTGACACTGCGTCCTTCGTCTCCTTCGTCGAACGCCATCCCTCCTATCTCGATGTCAAGCCAATCCAAGTTACGATGAGCTGGTCAAAGAGATCTTTCATCGAGTGAGCCGGCGTGCGCTGACCGGTGTTACTTCCGTCACTACTCTGAGTGAGGTTCTGCTGCAGCCGCCGCGGCCTCAGAATCTTCGACTGCAGCAGGAATATCGTAACCTGCTGCTTACGCGTCGGAATCTTCAGTAGCCACCTGTTTGCGGCGAGTCCTTCGGAGCCCAAGGAACCCGATGGCCAAAATCGGTCGCAATGATCCGTGTCCGTGCGGGAGCGGAAAGCACTACAAACGTTGCTGCCTGCAGGTTTCGCAGTTCAAACCGCCGGCACCCGTGGTAGACGACATTGACTGGCTCAAGATACGCCGCACTGAGGGCGAACTGGTCCCCGAGATTCTCGAGTTCGCCGTCAAGTCGTACGGGAAATACGTCGTTGACGAAGCATTCGATGTCTTCTACATCCGTGGGGAATTCAACCCCGAGGACGCCGATTTCGAAAACTTCTTTATCCCCTGGTTTGTTTTCAATTGGGTTCACGAAGAGTCAAACACGAACTCTACATTGCGTGTGCCAGGCGAACAGCTGGGCCTTGAGTACCTGCGGAAGAACCGCCCGCGCCTCGATTCGTATCAGCAAGCGTTCATTCGCGCCGCCTGCGCCCAGCCATTCAGTTTTTTTACCATCACTGAAGTTGTCGCGGGGAAGAGTCTCGGCCTCCGCGACCTTTTCATAGATCGAACTTTCACAGTCAAGGAGGCGAGCGCATCAAGAACGCTCAACCGCGGAGATGGCGTCTTCGGCCGCGTTGTGCCCCTGGGTGCACAGGCTATCCTGGTCGGCATGGCGCCGCTTCTGGTGCCCCCAAGCTTTTTGCCATATTTGTTCGATGTGCGCGACGACTTCAAGAAAAGGCTGCGAAAGATCGGTCTGGAATTGAACCTGGAAACTGTCTACCGCGCCGACTCGCAGATGCGAGGGATTTATCTTGGGCTGGCTGAGATGGTCTCGAATCCTCCTCGCCCCGAACTGACAAACACGGACGGAGATCCGCTAAACTTCGTGACACTTTTCTTTGAGATAGCTTGTTCGCCTCAGGAAGCACTCGAAGACCTGAAGGCGTTAACTCTTCCGGAGTTCCAAGATCAGGTGCTGGAGGACTCGCTGTGCGACGCCGAAGGAAAACTGCTCAAGGTTAGTTTCGATTGGCTGAAGAGAGGAAATAAGATTCAGAAGCAATGGGAGAATACCATCCTCGGGACAATAAAGATCGACGGCAACAAACTGACTGCGGAGGTAAATTCTGAACGACGCGCGAAGAGAATTCGATCCGAAGTCAAAAAGACTCTCGGGAACAGAGTTACCTACAAACGATCGGTCTACGAGTCGATCGAGCAAAAGCTATCAGAGATGGACAGTCGGCCTCCGAATCCGGAGTCTGTGAAGGAGATCGATGATCTCAACTCGAGCCCAGAGGTCCAGGCGTTGCTCGCGGAGCATGCGAGAGCGCATTGGGAAGCGTGGTACAACCAGCGACTCCCTGCTCTTCAAAACAAGACCCCGATCCAAGCTGCACTGACCAAAGCCGGGCGAGAACGATTGGAGGCGCTGCTTTGTGACTTCGAACGAAGGAATGAACTTGTGTCGGAGCCACATCTCCGAGTTGACGTAACCGCGATGCGCGAAAGACTCGGCTTATAGGCGATCACTAGTAAGGTGTCTCAAGGTGTCTCAATGATTTCGTGCCTAAGCGACGGCTGGTGTCTGAGTAAGTTCTGGAGAAGGGCTTCGCAGTCTTTGAGTATTCGCGAACATGCCTTGCATAAAGACTCCTTTGAATTTCGCCTTCACGACATTGTATGTCGGCCACCGATCGGGAAGGAATCGAGCCCCTGCGCATATGCTCTCAGCTTCGTGCGTTCGATATAGGGCAGCGACTCTTCCCCTCGGTGATACACAAAGGCGAGCGTTACCTGGACAGCCGCCATCTCGAGAAGGCAGATGCGTCGGGAATGATCGCAGCATCCCATTCCATATCCGGGAGCTTCAAATAGGCGTGACTGAACGGAGTGAGGCCGGATACAATATCTCCGCTCCAGGCTCATACATCCTCTCCGTGTCTGTTAGAGGAGAGAGGCTTCATATCGTGTTGAGAGAGACATCGAAGTACAGGACGACGGAACGCCAGAGAGCATAGGATTTGGCAATCTCTCATCAAAAAGAAGGCGTTTGAATTGGGGTGAAACTAATATTAGGTTGGCTCTGTCGACATTGATGGGGCCGCCGGTACTTCATCATTTTGAGGCGTCAAGCCCTTGAGTAATTACGGTTTTTGTCCGTTTGCTAAAGGAACCCCCCTGAGGAGCAGGATGACGGTGACGCCCATCACACTTAAAGCTGAACGGACCTCCCGTTCGATCAAGGAGAAGTCAATGAACAAGAAGCTGATGACGTTGCTAGCCGCTATCGCGGTCGCTGCGCTAGCGTTGGTGTCAACGCAAGCAGTCAGTGCTCAGGGTGAGCCGACGCGAAACCAGTTCTGGTGGCCCGACCAACTGGATCTCTCGCCACTTCGGCAGCACGCCGCCGAGTCCGACCCGATGGGCAAACAGTTCGACTACGGCAAGGCGTTTGCAAGGCTCGACCTCAACGCCGTCAAGCAGGACATCAAGAGGGTCCTGACGACGTCGCAGGATTGGTGGCCGGCCGATTACGGAAACTACGGACCGTTCTTCATCCGGATGGCCTGGCACAGCGCCGGTACGTACCGCGTGGCTGACGGGCGCGGCGGCGCCGGCGGTGGTCAACAGCGATTTGAGCCGCTCAACAGCTGGCCGGACAACGCCAACCTCGACAAGGCACGGCGACTGCTCTGGCCGGTCAAGCAGAAGTACGGTCAGAGGCTCTCCTGGGCTGATCTGATGGTCTTGACCGGAAATGTCTCGCTGGAGTCCCTGGGCTTCAAGACCTTCGGGTTTGCCGGTGGGCGCAAGGACGACTGGGTGCCGGACCTGGTCTACTGGGGGCCCGAGAAGAAGTGGCTTGACGATCAGCGGTACAGCGGCAACCGAAATCTGGAGAAGCCGCTTGCGGCTGTTCAGATGGGCCTGATTTACGTGAATCCCGAGGGGCCCAACGGCAACGCGGATCCGCTGGCGGCCGCAAAGGACATCCGCGACACCTTTGGTCGCATGGCGATGAACGACGAGGAAACGGTTGCGCTCATTGCTGGCGGCCACACCTTCGGTAAGGCGCATGGCTCCTACAGTCCGGGCAAATGCGTGGGCCCCGAGCCTGCGGCAGCCAGTATCGAACAGCAGGGGTTCGGCTGGGTGAATACGTGTGGCAAAGGCAATGCGGGCGACACGGTGACCAGCGGTCTGGAAGGCGCGTGGACCTCCACGCCGACTGCCTGGAGCTCGCAATACTTCGCCAACCTGTTTGCCTTTGATTGGGTGCAAACCAAGAGTCCCGCCGGAGCAACGCAGTGGGTTCCCGCGAATAATCAGGGAACGAACCTCGTTCCGGACGCGCACGACCCGTCAAAGCGGCATGCGCCGATCATGTTCACGACGGACCTCGCGCTGAAGTTCGACCCGAGCTACCAGAAAATTTCCAAACGCTTCCTGGAGAACGCGGAGGAATTCAATCTCGCGTTCGCCAAAGCGTGGTTCAAGCTGACCCACCGCGACCTGGGGCCACGTTCCCGCTTTGTCGGTTCAGAGGTTCCGAAAGAAGACCTGATTTGGCAGGATCCGCTCCCCCGCGTTAGCTATAAGCAGATTGACGCGACGGATGTGGCGACGCTGAAATCCAGGATTCTCGCAGCGGGCCTGACCGTCCAGGAACTGGTCAGGACAGCCTGGGCCTCAGCGGCCACGTTCCGCGGCACCGACATGCGCGGTGGTGCGAACGGGGCGCGCATCCGCCTCGCGCCGCAGAAGGATTGGGAGGTCAACAATCCGGCTGAACTGAGCAAGGTGATTGAGCGTCTGGAAGGCATCCAGAAGAACTTCAACCGCGCGCAGCCCGCCGGTAAGAGAGTATCCCTCGCCGACCTGATCGTGCTGGGCGGCGGTGCGGCCATCGAGCAGGCCGCGAAGGCTGCGGGCTACAAAGTGGTCGTGCCCTTCACGCCGGGGCGCACGGACGCGTCGGAAGCGCAGACGGACGTGGCCTCCTTCGCCCCGCTTGAACCGACCGCAGATGGTTTCCGGAACTATTTCCGCAAAGGTCAGCGCCAGTCGCCGGCTGAACTGCTGGTCGATCGAGCAAACCTGCTGACGCTCACCGTTCCTGAAATGACCGTTTTGGTCGGCGGCGTGCGGGTCCTGAATGCCAACGCCGGACAGGCAGGACACGGGGTGTTCACCGATCGGCCCGGGACCCTAAGCAATGACTTCTTCGTGAACCTGCTCGACATGTCTACGAAGTGGAGCAAGTCCTCGACGTCCGAGGGCATTTACGATGGACGCGATCGCGCGACCGGCAAGGTCAAGTGGACCGCGACCCCCGTTGACCTGGCGTTCGGGTCGAACTCCGAGCTGCGCGCCCTGTCGGAGTTCTATGCTGCTGCCGACGGAAAAGAGAAGTTCGTGCGGGACTTTGTGAAGGCCTGGGCCAAAGTGATGACCCTCGACCGCTTCGACCTGCACTGAGTGTGGCAGCCTGTCAAAAGTGGGTCGCACAACGGGCTGATCTGCCACTGCGAGACGTACAAGAATGTCGTCAGGATGACCTTCGCCAAGGGAGCCTCCCTGAAGGACCCTTCAGGCCTCTTCAATTCCAGTCTCGAAGGCAACGCCAGACGCGCCATCGACTTTCACGAAGGCGACAAGCTGGACGAGGAGGCTCTGAAGGCTCTCATTCGGGCCGCCAGGGACTTGAACAAGTCTTCAGCCCTCGCGGTGATCGGGTCATTGCCGGACTAACTGCGGGCCCCCCCCGAAGACTTCAAAGGGCGGACGCGTTGCAGGGCGAGATCGGCGTCTGGGAAATGAACCACCCTGACCTGAAAGCGTGGCACACGTTGGCGATGACAAGATAGTCTGCCCGCGACGCAGATTCAATGGTGGAAAAAACAGCAGGCGCGTAACGTCAGCGTGCACTGACGGCGCGGTGCGCCGCAGATTTGCAGCCGTTGGGTTGCTCGTTTGCAGTCGAAGGGTGTTGTCGTGTTCCAATCACTGCGCCGAATTCGCATTTGTCGGTTACTGGCGTTCCCATCCATCCAACGGTAGACTTAAGGGCGGAGGTATACCGCCATGACCACTATCACCATTTCTCTCCCCGATGACCGCCTGAACAAGCTGAAAGAGATAGCCACGCGGTTTAGCGTTGCGCCCGAAGAACTCGTGCGCGTCAGCATTGAAGAATTGCTCACCCGCCCGGAAGAAGATTTCCGGCGCGCGTTGGAGTATGTGCTGAGCAAAAACGCTGAACTGTATCGGCGACTGGCGTAATGCGCTATCCCGGCGGGGCATCGTCGACGTAGATCCGACCGCACCTTGTTGGACTGAACAATTACTGAACAATTCTGCGCCGACCACCCTGTAAAACCACTCATCCAACCCAAGCAACAAGCACGAAGAATCAGCAGGGTAGCAAACCTGCGTTAGTCTGTTAACCGTGGGGTTGTAGGTTTGAGTCTGACCTGAGGAGCCATTCATTTGAATGAGTTAGCGAACTCCCCTGGCTCACTTTACGGGTCGCTGTAGGATTTCCGCCAGTGCTAGCATTCGCTTTGAGTCAACTTCTCTGTTGGTCATTCGGGCGCTTTCTTTCAGCGACCTCGCGAAGCTCTGAAGTTTTGCGAGCTGGGTTCGACTCAGATAGGAACGCTCGGCCCCTTGAATCCCCTTGCGCACGACGGCGATTTGGTCCGCTGGGAGAGCCTGCGATCGCTCTAACTGATCCAGATAAGCCCTGGCTACTACC
Source organism: Acidobacteriota bacterium (assembly GCA_031401095.1). GTDB lineage: Bacteria > Acidobacteriota > Blastocatellia > RBC074 > RBC074 > JANNRD01. Next base: position 329 of record JANNRD010000460.1, on the reverse strand, counting down.
AGCTTGGCCGGCCACACGATCCTTTGCTGGTTCTGCACGTTGAGTTCAGCGACTCGCACGGTTTTCGCGGCATCGATCTCATTCTGAGTCAGAAACTCAGTTGGGCTTAGTTCAAAAATATCCAGGCCTCGCGCGATCTCCGAAGCATAGATGTGGCCGTTGTACCAGTAGGCGGACCAGTCACCACCCAGCACGAGCATCTTTGGATCGATCGGTCCACGATCGAAATAGGCAATTTCAACCGGATGGTCCACGTCGGTAAAGTCCATTACGGAGACACCACCCTGGTACCAGGCCTGCACTTCTATATCCCGCCCGGGAACTGGAAT
>JANNRD010000459.1:0-3495 GCA_031401095.1 Acidobacteriota bacterium | reverse complement strand
CGCCGCCGTGATGCCCATTGCGCGAAACCCAGCATGATCATCGCGACCAGGGCTCAGCCGATGAGCAGGACGACGAGTCGCCCCAGCCAATTGCCGACCTGACCGGTGTGGACAGGATAGAGCGCGTTGCAGGCGCCTTTTCCATCGAAGGTCGCGACCTCGACTATCTTCTTACCGGCACTGTCCCAGCAGGCATCGACCGCCTCGGCTGGTTTGTTGCGAACTACCTTGCTCGTTGAGAGTGGCGCTGGGTCCGTTGCGAGATTGTCGAGCCACCTTGTCATAGTGTCGATCGACAGAGATGACAATTCAACTCCGCCCGTCTGACCTCTTTCCCTTGCGGGACCGATCCAGATGACCTGATTATCCGACCGTCCATTTGCCTTCTCGAGTCGTGCCCTGATGGTCAAATCGCGATGACGGTCGTGGATATCGCCGACGGCATCGGTATACGAGCGTGAATTGAGGATCGGCACATTCGCGAGACCGCCACCGCCAGAGCTCATGAGTCCACTTTCGTAGAGGGCGCGGATCGCAATCAGATCCCCATTGGCGCGCTTCTCGATAAAGTTGCCGTCGATGTCGTTGCCGCCGATGCGTTCGTTCAATTCGAGAAACTCGTCAACAGTGATGACCCCACCGTTGAGCGCGCCGAGCCCATACTGGAGACCGATGTTGTCCTGAGGTTTCCGCGCGAAACCCGTCTTTGGATCGCGGCCGTAGATGTTGGCTCGCATCTCCTGCATTGTGCACCTCGCACCCTTCGGGTTCTTGACCGGATCGTAAATCTTGCTGGCATCGTTGAGCGCACACCCTCTGGCATTAGTCGCAGTCAAAACGGGCACGAACGAGCGCTCCCATGCGGCACAGGTGCCCTTGGTGTAGCCTTCGACCGCGGTCTTCTTCGAATCAGTCCAGACCGCCGCGTCAGCTATTTTCCAGAAGTTCTGGAGAAGTCCGCAGTCGGCCGTGTGAAGTGACGAATCGGGGAAAGACGCCGAGGGCTGTAATCCATCGAGCAAACCGGGATACATCTGCGTGATTACCATCTGCTGGATCGCGCCCCCCGAACCGCCCGACCCCATCGTCCACTTCGGCACACCATAACGCTCGATGAAGTACTCTTTGAGCATCATCAGCGCCTCGCCCTGCAAGACGGCATTCCCGTGCTGCTGGTTGACAAGCTCGGTGGAGATCATGTGCGCGAAGCCGCGACTCAGATAGCCATGGCTCAGCGCCGCCGTCGCCAGATTTGTTCCCTGGTTATATTGCGTCCCTGCCCCACCGCCGAAGCTGACCACGAGTCGTCGATTCCACCCTGCGCCTGGCGCCCATTCCGTCGATCCTTCAGAAGGTCCGGGATCGTCGAGAATGGCGATCCGATAGATGCTGCGGTCGATGGTCCCCGAGTCAATCCGGACGATATAGGGCACTGTCTTGCCCTCATTTGTTCTTGTCGTCACGAGATCCGCTGGCCTCGCTCCGTTTCGATCGAGCAGCGGTTTGAACGCGTTGTTCGAGGCCCGATAGAAGTACTCGATCTTTTGTGCCGCCGAGCAGTTCGAGTCAAGCGGTTGACCCAGACCCGACTCAACGGTCCGACACTCGTAGGGTGTCAAATGCGGCCCCGAGAGAATCGGTCCGGTGATCGGGTGGTTCGCCACTTTGAGTGTCGCCTGTACCCCACCGTTCGACTTGCCCGATGAGCGCAACGACACCTTAATGGTGTTCTCCCCCAACTGCAGGCCAGTGACCAGTACACGGAACGCGCCGGAGTCTTTTTCGCGGCGCAGGACGCTACTTGCATCTTTTCCATTAAGCGTTAGCAACACGTCACCGGCAGCGGCGCCGGCCGGGGCCTTGATCTCCACCAGGGTATCGCCGCCGCTAACGAGGTCGGCTCGTGAGGAGAGCGTTCGGATCTCAAGGCCTCCTGATTGTGCTGACGGATTGCTGGCGGTCAGTCCTGCGAGGCCTGCTAAAATCGCAACCGCAATTACGGCCATGCGCCCCGCCCTCGGCTTCGCAACGATAAAAGAAACACGCACACTGACTCCTTTCAGATTCTCACGGTCACCGGTTGGCGGATACCGAGCCACCCAACGGAATTATCAGCAATCGAGTAAGGGGCGAAGGAACTTCATAGAGCCTCCGATTATCTACTTCTTTGGATCGTTTGCAGTGACGAATTCAACCACGCTCTCGATGTACTCTTTTGGGATATAGCCGGGGCTGATTGCTGTCAGATGCGACTTACCTGGAAGAACAACGTTTGTGAAGTTCCTCAGTTCGCGCCACATTCGGTAAGTCTTCGCAAATGGTCTGTCGAGCTCGCCATTGATCGCGAGAACGGGGAATGCAATTTTGGTCAGATCCAGTTGTGGTCCTGCCGGTTGCGGTCTCGCGGTGGCTCCTTGCGCTGGTGCGGCAGCCTGAGTTGGCGCCGCACGTGGTGGACGCGGGGCATCGGCCTGCTTCTCAGCCTCTTCCCGAGTCACGCCGTTGTCCATCGCATGTCTGATTCTGAGGCTCCGGCTCGCCTCGTCCTCTTTTGGATCGCGACCCTGCTTGTCGGCTGGCACCTTTGCCCTCCACTCAGGGTCGACCTCGGGCACTCCAGAGCCACCGAACCCTGCTGTGATCATGCGGTCCGGGATGAGGACCATGAGTCTTCCGACGATGCTCCCTCCCATCGAGTAGCCGTGGAAGTGAGCCTTCGGAATCCTGAGGTGGTCGATCAACTCGATGACGTCTTCAGCGCGCCCGGGTCCGTTAAGCTGAGGCTTGTCGCTCTTTCCGTGGTTCCGGCAGTCGAGCGCAATCACCGTATGACTGCGCGCAAGCGCGTCAGCGACGCCGTTGCGAAACCAGTTACCTTCGGCACTGCCGGTATAGCCGTGAATGAGAACAACCGGAGTTCCCTTTCCCATGACCATATAGTGAATCTTGATTCCATCAGATGTCGTGAAGTAACTGTGAGTCGGCTTCTGCTGGGCCAGCCCACTGCCTGTCATGAGCAACAGGCCAAACATGATCGAGAGTATTCTTCGTTGCATGGTCGTTTCTCCCATGAGGTCCTCTGGAACGGAAAGACAGAGACAACTCGGGCGCACCGTCTCCGAGAAATCCTTGCGCCTGCGCTGCCCCCGTCTCAGGCTCCCGCTCTTTAGTCGGTAAAGGTCTCCTAAAAACTGATCCGAGCGGCGAACTGGAAGGCCCGGGGCCCACCAGTTCCAAAGACCTGGTTTGTGCGGCTGGTGAAGTTTCCGAAATCTGCGCTCTGCAGATTTCCCGTGATGCCACCGAGGTTTGCGATATTGAAGATATTGAATCCCTCGGCGATTAGCGAGAGCCGTACTTTCTCTCTGATTCGGATCAGGCGGGTGACTCGGAGATCAGTGGAAACGAGGGTGTCTCCGTTAGTGAAATTCGCCGGTAATGTGATCAGCGGATAGACCTGATTACGCGCCGTTCGTGGTCCGCACATGCGTGTGC
>JANNRD010000458.1:0-5699 GCA_031401095.1 Acidobacteriota bacterium | reverse complement strand
TAGTGCGCAGCGACCGGTAAAGAGACCCGGACTACCGCCATTTTCAGGTGGCGCCGTTGGGTTTTTCGGCTACGACGCAGTGCGCTGGTTCGAGCGACTGCCGCAAACCTCGCAGGATGATCTCGAGATGGACACTGCGGTTGTCATGTTCTTTTCCAGTCTCCTTGCGTTCGATCACGTCAAACATCAGATTCAGATCATCGCCAACGTCTTCACACAAGGTGAGGTCGAAGGCGAGATACTTCGCGCTCGATATGCAGCCGCCTGCGCGGAGATCGCTCGTCTCGAAGCCGCCCTTTCCGGCCCCGTCGAGCTGCCCGCACCCGCACGTCGCACCGAGCCACTGGAAGTCCGGTCGAACATGTCGAAGGATGACTACGCCGGCGCCGTCGAGCGGGTGAAGGAGTACATTCGTGCCGGCGATGCCTTCCAGGTGGTTTTCGCCCAACGGTTCACGACCGAAGTCTCGACGCATCCGTTTCAGGTGTATCGCGCGCTCCGTGTCGTTAATCCGTCGCCCTACATGTTCTTCCTCAAGCTGGGGGTCTCGGAAACGTTGCTCGGCGCATCGCCCGAGATGCTGATTCGGTCGACCGGGCGCAAACTTGAGTACCGGCCGATCGCTGGCACCTACCCCCGCGGCGCCACCGAAATCGAGGATGAGGCATTTGCGAACGAGTTACTGGCGGACGAAAAGGAACGTGCTGAGCACATCATGCTCGTTGATCTTGGACGCAACGATCTGGGGCGTGTCGCCGAATACGGCTCGGTCAAGGTCGATGAGCTCATGTCAGTCGAGCGGTTCTCGCATGTCATGCATCTGGTCTCGGTGCTGAGCGCCCGGTTGCGTGAGGGGCTGGACTGCTTCGATGCGTTTGCAGCGGTCTTCCCTGCCGGAACGGTTTCAGGAGCCCCGAAAGTGCGGGCCATGGAGATCATCGACGAGCTCGAGCCAACACGACGCGGCGCCTACGCGGGTGCGGTGGTCTACTTCGACTATTCAGGGAATCTCGACTCATGTATCGCGCTTCGAACCATGTATTTGCGTGGTTCGACGGCCTACATTCAGGCCGGTGGCGGGATCGTTGCCGACTCAGTGCCCGAGAAGGAGTTCGAGGAGACCATCAACAAATCGAGAGCGCTCATGCGGGCGGTTGAGATGGCGGAGAGGGAGCTATGAGAGGGCGACTTTTCATCTTAGCGGAGGCGCTCGCGGTGCTGCTCCTGTTGACCACATCCGCGATGACACAACAGGCACCACCGCGCAAGAAGAACGCACCGGCAGCCGAGGCGTTGGTGACGCCTGAAGAAGCGGCCAACCTTGAAGCAGTGATGACGACCAGCGCCGGTGTCATTCGGTTCGAATTTTTCCCCTTCAAAGCCCCGAAGCATGTCCAACAGTTCGTCAAGAATGCTCGATCGGGCTTCTATGAAGGCTCAGCCTTTCACCGTGCGGTTCAGCGCGCCATCATCCAGGGAGGCGATCCACTTCTCAAGGATTCGCGTACGCCGCGGACGCGCTGGGGCACTGGGGCACTCAATCAGATCGCGGACGAGTTTTCAGAAGTAAAGCATATGCGCGGGACGGTCTCGACGGCGAGGATTCCCGGCCGGCCAAACAGCGGGGGAGCGCAATTCTTCATCTGTGCCTCGGATCAGCCGACTCTCGACGGCGAATTTTCGGCGTTCGGCCAGGTGACAGAGGGCATCGATATCGTCGAGCAGATCTCCCTTGCTCCGACGGACTCTCAGCAGATGCTCGCTGAACCGGTCCGAATAATTGGCGTCAAGATCGAACCGAAGAAGGTGGAGCCATTCAGGTCTGCGACCATCGCGGAAATGCGCAAGGAGGTGCTGCTGCGTACCAGTGTTGGCGATATCACTGTCGCGCTCGATCCCGAAATTGCCCCCGAACACGTTCGTAACTTTCTCAAGCTCGTCGAGACGGGCTGGTACGATCGGACGGCGTTTCATCGGATCATCCCTGGATTCGTTGTTCAGGGAGGCTCGGGTGGAACCCGCATGCCGTTGCAGCGACATCCAGCCGACAGATGGATTCGCAGGTTGAAGGGCGAATTCTCTCAGCGACCGCATATTCGTGGCGTTCTCTCGATGGCGCGTGCGTCGGATCCCGATTCCGCCGAGACGTCTTTCTTTCTCTGCCTCGCACCTGCAGCATCTCTCGACGGCAAATACAGCATCTTTGGCAAGGTAGTTGACGGCTTTGAAACACTCGAACGAATGGCGCAGGCGCCGCGGCAGGGAGAGAGCCCCCTCGAACGCATTGAACTGATCGAAGCAACGATCAAACCCTGACGTGAGAGACTCTCGATCGAAGACCCTCTCACGCAAGTAACAAAGATGATTCTGGTAATCGACAACTACGACTCCTTTACCTACAACCTCGTGCAATATCTCGGGCAGCTGGGTGCAGAGCCTTTTGTCGCACGCAACGATCAGATCACTATCGATGAGATCGAGCGGCTCGATCCGGCACGCATCGTCATTTCTCCCGGCCCCTGTACTCCGAGTGAGGCTGGCATCTCACTCGACGTCATTCGCCACTTCGCCGGAAAAGTCCCTCTGCTCGGCGTCTGTCTCGGGCATCAGGCAATCGGCCAGGCCTTTGGCGGCAACGTCGTCCGAGCACCATATCTCATGCACGGCAAGACGAGCCAGATACTCCACGATGGCCGCACTGTTTTCGAAGGTCTCGACAATCCGTTCATGGCGACTCGATATCATTCCCTGGTCGTCGAACAATCGAGCGTGCCGCCGTCGCTCGAAGTCTCAGCAACGACGTCAGACGGCTTGGTCATGGGCTTGCGCCACCGCGATTTCATTTGCGAAGGCGTCCAGTTTCATCCTGAGTCGATCATGACGAGCGCCGGGATGACCCTGCTGCGCAACTTCCTCGCGCTCACCAAAGCTGGTTGAGGAAGGCAATTTACTGGTTTCACCGATGATCGTCCCGCTGCTCAACAAACTCGTCGCCGGCCGACATCTTCCACAGGCGGAAGCGGCGGCGCTGCTCTCTGCGCTCATGTCCGATGAGACAAGCGATGTGCAGATCGCCGGGGCGTTGGTCGCCCTTGCGGCAAAGGGTGAAACTGAAGAGGAGCTTGCAGGTTTCGCCGAAACCATGCGCACAAGAGCTGATCGGGTGACAACCAGGCACACGAAGTTCATTGATACCTGTGGAACGGGCGGGAGTTCGGTCAAAACCTTCAATGTCTCGACCGCGGCAGCGTTCGTCGTTGCAGCCGCCGGCCTCCCCGTCGCAAAACACGGCAACGTCGGCGTCACCTCAAAGTCGGGGAGCGCCGATGTGCTTCGTGCTCTTGGGATCAGAATCGCGGTCGATGCAGCGACTGTCGGCGCGAGTCTTGACAGGATCGGCATCGGATTTATGTTCGCGCCCCTTCATCATCGCGCGATGGGACGGGTTGCGCAGGTCCGCCGCGAACTTGGAGTGAGGACCATATTCAATCTCCTGGGACCGTTGACGAATCCCGCGAGTGCACCCTATCAGTTGATCGGCGTCTCTCATCCCACAGCCGGCGAACGGGTTGCTCTTGCGCTCGCACGCCTCGGCACGAGACGTGCTTGGGTCGTCCGCGGTGAAGATGGCCTTGACGAGATTACGCTCGCGGACCGCACGGTCGTCTTCGAAAGCGGGCCCGATGGCTTACGTCGTTTTGAGATTGGCCCCGAGGATTTCGGGTTTGCTCGAACCCCGATCAATCACCTGAGTGGCGGCAGCGCGGAAGAGAATGCCGTCGTCATCCGAGAGATTCTGACTGGTCAGAGAAATGACGCAGCCCGTGACATTGTTCTCGCGAACGCGGCTGCGGCACTTCACCTCGCGGGAGAGACCGCGACTCTGGGAGGAGGTGTCGCGAGAGCGTTGCAGGCGATCGAATCGGGTGCAGCGTGGGAGAGGGTCGAGGAGCTTCGCTACTTCAACCGACCGGAATGACTTTTCAGTAATGGAAGACGTGCTCTCGAAAATCGTCTCGCGGAAACGTCAGCGTCTGGCTGCTTCCAAACTCGAGCGGCCACTTCATGAGCTGCGCAGCCGGGCCGAAGGCAGGCGGCGGGTAGGTGGTCTCGATGCCGCGCTGCGACGAGATGCGGTCAATGTCATCGCTGAGGTTAAACGTCGGTCTCCTTCAAAGGGGATCATTCGAGATGACTTTGACCCTCTCACGATTGCACGGAATTACACGACGGGCGGCGCTGCCGCGATCTCGGTGCTGACTGAGGAGGACTTCTTCGATGGGTCGCTTGATCACCTGCGCGCGATTCGCTCGATCACTGATCTTCCCTTGCTCCGTAAGGATTTTATCTTTGATGAGTACCAGCTATACGAAGCGGTCGACGCGGGCGCGGACGCCATCCTGCTGATTGCTGCGATGCTCGAAGACGCCCTGTTCAATGATTTGCTTCAGTCGGCTGACGCGCTCGGCCTGGATGTTCTGGTCGAAGTTCACGATCTTCCGGAAGCGGAAAGCGTGCTCCGGTTTGATGTCCGCTTGCTGGGTGTCAACAATCGCAATCTCCGGACATTTGTCACTGATCTCCGAACCTCGATTGATCTCGCTCCCTCTCTTCCCGACTCTCTGACACTGGTGAGCGAGAGCGGCATCCGGACACGCGCGGATATCGAGAGACTGCGAGCAGCGGGTTACGACGCCTTTCTGGTGGGTGAGGAATTGATGCGCTCCGGTGATGAGCTTTCGGCGCTGCGAGAATTGACGGGGTAGCCGGCTGTCGTAGGGGGATGCCGAGCTGGGGCTCGACGTTCCCAGGGCTGTCGCTCCCAGGGCGACGATTCCGGGAAGATGAATTGAGAAGATAGATCGCCTGGGAAGGCCGAGCCCCAGCTCGGCATGTTGACGACGTGGCTTATGTCGCAAGTAAGACTGAAAGTCTGTGGAATCACCTCGCTTGAGGATGCGCTTGCAGCGATTGAAAGCGGTGCAGATTACCTGGGGTTCAACTTTTACGGCAAGAGCGCGCGCTACATCACACCAGCAGCGGCCCAGGCGATAGTAGCGGAAATAGCAGACCGAACAGTTCCGGTGGGTATCTTTGTCGATGAGGAAAGCCCGCAGAAGGTGATCGCGATGATGATTGAGAGCGGGGTCCGGATGGCGCAATTGCACGGTCATGAAGATGCTGCGTTCTGCGCTGAACTTGGGAGTGACCGCGTCATCAAGGTCCTCCGACCAGATGCTGACTTCGACCCGTCGAGCGCGATGGAATATCCGGCAGCCGCGATCCTTGTCGACGCCTCCGATGAGAAGCTACTCGGAGGCACTGGACGAATTGCAAACTGGGAGATCGCTCGGCAGGTCGCTCAACTGCGACCAGTATTCCTTGCCGGGGGGCTGGGCCCCGATAACATCCGAGACGCGATCGCGAAGGTCGCGCCCTTTGCAGTTGATGTCAACAGTGGGGTCGAGAGCGCTCCCGGCCGCAAGGATCGAGAGAAACTCCGGCAGCTCAGAATGGAGATGGAAAGGTGAGCATCGATTTCGCGAAGCTGCCCGACGCGGGCGGACACTTCGGACCATATGGCGGCAGCTATGTTCCCGAGACCCTCGTGCATGCGCTGGTCACCGACGCGCGCGGGGAGCGTTACGCCGGCAATTTTCCGGCGGACGAGAAATTCCTGATCTCGGCCGCGAGCCCTT
>JANNRD010000457.1:0-9128 GCA_031401095.1 Acidobacteriota bacterium | reverse complement strand
GGAGCTGGGATACGAGGTTGCTGTCTTTGGCCAGCCGACATACAACGGTGTCGCGATCCTTTCGCTTTCCCCAATCAAGGAAGTTCGACGCTCGTTTCCAGACGATGATTCGGGCTCGCAGCGTCGATTGATCGATGGCGTGGCGGGATCGGTCCGTGTCATCAACGTCTACGTGCCGAATGGTTTTGAGGTCGGTTCGGACAAGTTCACCTACAAGCTGAAGTGGCTAGCACGGCTTCGACGCTACCTCGATGAAGAGTGTTCAAAAGACGAACCACTGGTTCTTTGCGGGGATTTCAACATTGCTCCGGAGCCGCGTGACGTACACGACCCAGCACTATGGGAGGGGCGAGTTCTCTTTACTCACGATGAACGAGAGGCTCTCAAGGTTGTTGAGGAGTGGGGCCTGATTGACGTGTTTCGCAGACTGCACGCGGAGCCGGGCCTATACTCTTGGTGGGACTATCGAGCCGGCGCGTATCGACGCAACCGCGGTCTGCGAATCGACCATTTGTGGGCGACGAAGCAACTGGCTGAAAGATGCACACAAGCAGAGATCGTTCGCAGCGTGAGGGAGCTCGACCGCCCCTCCGATCATGCCCCGGTGCTCGCTGAGTTTGATGTCGGATAGGGTAGACTACGCTTTCTGGTTCGAGGCACTGACCCATTCAAACCATCATGCCTGATTGCAGCTGCGATCGCTTCGGTTACCTGGTTGGCTCCGCGACGAAAGCGTACACAGCAGATTTTCTCGAACGAACCGGTTGCGATGAGGAAACGGGCGAGGTCTTCTACAGATGTCGCGTTTGCGGTACTCCGTGGAAGCGTGTTGACGGACGAGATCGGCGAAGCCCCTCCCTCATGAGACTGTCGAAGCAAGCGAACGCGTAGCAATTCAATGTCGCTCAGAACGCGGGAGAATCCTGAAACTGGCACGCTTGAGGTGCTCGTCGCCGGCGTCTGGGTCCGGTTCGATGAGTACCGCCGAGCCAGAATCGACGAGGCCTATCTCAATTCGATCCAATTTCTGCGCGACCGGCTTGGTGAGGAGATTGTCGATGATGAAAGCACCCCTCGACCGCAATCCGATGAGTAGACTCGGCACAGGCCTTGTGGCGATGATGCTGTCTTCTCTCTTTTTCTTCGCATTCCAGTTCATTTCTGCAAGCGCACAGGAGATGCCTGCCTCTGATAGACGCGTCAGCGAAGTCCGACATCTCGATCTCAAATACTCGATTCCGGTCTACACAACAAAGAGCGACTGGATGAGGCGCGCCGAGCACCTGCGGCAACAGATTCTCACCAGCGCAGGGCTATCTCCAATGCCACCCCGGACAGCCATTAAGGCTCAGGTGTTCGACCGGATCGACCGCGGCGACTACACGATCGAGAAGGTTTTCTTCGAAAGCCTTCCCGGATTCTACGTCACCGGGAACCTTTACCGGCCGAAGAATGTTCGAACCCGCGTCCCGGCAGTCCTTTGCCCGCATGGCCACTGGACCTATGGGCGACTTGAAAACACATCGACCGCGTCGATACCAATCCGCGCAGCGAATTTTGCCCGACTCGGGATGGTCGCATTCACCTACGATATGGTCGGTTACGATGACAGTGTTGCGATCAGCCACAAGTTTGCCGGCGGGCATCGGGAGGGGTTCGATGCAGCGGCGCTGTGGAGCGTCAATCTGCTGGGGCTCCAGCTCTGGAACAGCATCCGCTCACTGGACTTTCTGCTGACGCTTCCCGAAGTCGACTCTGAACGTATCGGCTCAACCGGCGCAAGCGGTGGCGCGACGCAGACCTTCCTCCACGCAGCCATTGATGACCGTGTCAAAGTTGCAGCGCCGGTCAACATGATCTCGTCGATTATGCAGGGGGGCAGTCTCTGCGAGAACGCGCCGAACCTGAGAATCGATACAAACAACATGGAGTTGGGGGCGCTCATGGCGCCGCGACCCATGCTCATGGTTTCTGCCACGGGAGACTGGACGCGAAACACTCTGACCGTTGAGTACCCCGCCGTGAGGAGCATCTATCGACTCCTTGATGCGGATGAGGACCTGCACGCAATCCAGTTGAACGCGCCTCACAATTACAATCAAGAAAGCCGCGAGGCTGTCTATGGTTGGTTCGCACACTATCTGCTGGGCCAACCCGGCAAGGCGCCTCTCAAGGAGAAGTCGACCAGCGTCGCTTCGCTTCCGGAGATGCTTGTCTTTTTTGGACGACCCCGCCCGGAGCGGGAGCTTGATGAGAATGGACTGCTCGATTCGCTCGTCGCCCGCGCGCGGCGTCAATTTGCTGAGGCGCTTCCACGCGATCCCGGAGCGCTCGACCGATTTCGCAGAACGTATGGGGAGAATCTGAAGTACTCGCTCATGGCTGAGTACCCAAACGTGGGCGATGTCTTGATGACACGCTCGCAGGGATCGCCGTTGGCTGCCGGCGGTCTGGCATCTGAGGACGTCTTGCTCTCGCGGCGGGGGCGTGGCGATCGAGTGCAAGGCAGGCTTTGGGCTCCTCGCGATGCTCGGAATCCTCGCGCGGCGGTCTTGATGGTCACTCCCTCAAGCGACTTCGGGCTGCGGGACGAAGCGTCGCGTCACCTGATTGAACGCATGGTAGGTGCGGGGCGACCAGTCCTGGTTGTCCAGTGCTTCTCATCCATTAGCCGGCCACAGAACGATTTCAAGTTTTTCACCACCTACAATCGAACTGATGAAGCGAATCGAGTGCAGGATGTTCTCACTGCCATCGCCTTTCTTCGCGAGCGGTATCCCAGCAGTCGACTCGGTGTACTGGCGGAGGGCAGTGCCGGTCTCTGGGCGCTGCTGGCGCGCAGCGTTGCACCACAGATCGATCGAATGGCAGTCGATGTTGACGGCTTCGACGGTACGAGCGACGAAGCATTCCTCAAGCTTCTGCCAATACCGGGGATCCGGCGCGCTGGTGACTTCACAACCGCAGTCCTTGTCGCGCCTTTCGACCCCCTCTTGGTCTACAATACTAAGGGCCGTTTCGATACGGCCCAGATTTCTGTCGGCTTCGGCCTGTTCGGAAAGCCCGCGAAGCTGAAGGTGGTCAATGCATTGGTCTCGTCAGAGGAGTTACTTGCCTGGTTCCTGCACGACTGATCGGCGAGTTTTACCTTATCAACTGGAAGGATTTCATGGCTGAAAACAAGCCGGTCAATTCGCAGACTCTCGTCATCGAATCAAACGATTTCTCATTCGAGACGATGAGCGATGAGAATGGATACGCAACCGTCGTCAAGTTCAAACTCGAGAACCCTCAGGTGGTCGCGGGAGATGTCCTACTCGTGCTCGCAGGAGGCGACGTTTTCTTTCACGGAATTATCGGTCTGATTGAGGAAGGTTATGCGACGGCATCGGATCCACGTGGATCGCTCTTGCCCGCGCGTACTCATTGAGAAGAGCGGTACGGACGCACGAAGCACGTACCTCATGCGATTTCCAATATCAAGACGGACAAGGAAGTCTTTGGGAGGAGGCCAGACGTGATCGCACGCTCGCAACGAATGGTGCTCTCGAGCCATCATCTTGTTATCGTTCTGGCGCTGGTTCTGGCGCCAGGTTTCCCTTCAACATTCGCCCAGCAGCCCACAGGTGGAAAGACCAGCCTGACGGCGGATTCAGCACTGCCTCAGCTCAACCGGTTGCGGATTGAGGTTAGCCAGGACTCGTTGGGAAGTCAGTCGGAACGAGGCAACCTTCGGGCCATCGCGCTTCTTCTCGCGGCGGGGATCAGCCTCGAGGGCTTCAACTCTCATGACCAGACACCGCTCATGAGCGCTGCCGCCAATGGTCAGATCGAGGCGGTCAAAGCGTTGCTGGACGCCGGAGCGAACCTCAATTCCCAGAACAATGCGGGCGTCAGTGCTCTTCATCTTGCCGCTGCGCGTGGTTACACCGATACCGTCAAGCTTCTCGTTGATCACGGTGCCAATCCGGAGTTACGTAACCTGGACGGATGGACGCCACTCCTCCATTCTGCGCTGTCCGGGCACATTCGTGTCGTTCGCCTCCTTCTCGAACGCGGTGCCGATGTTAAGGCGTTTGACAATCGTGGACGTACGGCCCTCGTACTTGCCGCGTCTAATGGCTACTCCGACGCTGTCCGAGCGCTGATCGAACGTGGGGCCGCACCAAATCACAAGGATAATGCGGGTAAGACGGCACTAACCCTTGCTGCCATTCAGGGCAGCGCGGCAACAATCGAAGCGCTGCTGGACGGCCGAGCCGACATCACCAGCAAGAGTCAGGATGGCCGAACTGCGCTCTTTCACGCCGCCTCAAATGGAAATAGTACAATCGTCAATCTCCTGCTGGCGAAGGGGACTGATCCGAATGTCACCGATCTTGGCGGACGGACAGTCCTCATGCAAGCGACCTCGAGCGGTTACACCGATGTTGTTCGCGCCCTGCTCGGGAAGGGAGCCGACCGGAATGCAGTCGACAGGTCAGGCCGAACCCCACTGATCCAGGCTGTCTTGAACGGGTATTTCGAGCTTGTGCGGGTTTTGCTGGACGCGGGAGCGGATCTGAATGGGAAGGACAGCAACGGAGACTCGGCCGTGCTCTGGGCCGCATCGCGTGGCCGTCTCGCCGAACTTCGAATCCTGATTGAGCGCGGCTGTGATGTAAACTCGCGCGATGCTGCGGGAAACACCTTGCTTATCAGAGCCGCTGAAGACGGAGCCGTGCCCATCATCAGACTCCTTCTTGAGAAGGGCGCCGAGGTCGATGCGCGCAACGATGACGGAAGGACTGCGCTGTTCCCCGCGGCTACTAATGGCCATACCGAAGCCGTCATCGCTCTCGTCGCAGGGCGGGCTGACGTCAGGGCGGAGAGCCGTAGCGGAGCGGTCCCGCTAATCCGCGCGGCGGCGCGTGGGCACTCTGAGATCGTCAGACTATTGCTCGAACGCGGCGCTGATCCCAACTCAAAGAGCCACGACGGTCTCCCGGTGCTGCTCTGGGCGGCTGCGGGCGGATACACCAGTACTGTCAAAGCCCTTCTTGAGAAGGGAGCCAAGGTCAACGAGCGCAACGACGACAGTCAGACCGCGGTCATTCTCGCCGCCACCAGCGGGCACATTGAGACCGTCAGAGAATTGCTGGCCGGCGGAGCGGATGTAAATGCAAGAAGTATTTCGGGAGAAACGGCGCTGATTCGCGCGGTTTCACGAGGTCACTCGGAGTTGGTCAAACTTCTTCTCGATAGAGGAGCCGAGGTCGACGCAGGTTCGGCCAATGGGTGGACGCCGCTGCTCGCGGCAGCTGAGAACGGTCACTTCAACTCAGTTGCTCTTCTGCTCAATCGCAAGGCTCAGGTAAACGCGCGCAGCAAGGACGATTGGACTGCGCTTTCACTCTCCGCAAATCACGGTCACCTGGACGTGGTTCGGGTGTTGATCGAGAACGGAGCCGACGTCCGGATTCGCAACCGGCTCGGGCAGAGCCCTCTCGAACTGGCGGAAAAGGGCGGATACCTGGAAATCGCCACCTTGATCAGGGAAAGACTGCCAAAATAGCTAAGATCGCCTCTCGCGGAGGACCGGCTTTCGACCTCTGATCTTGTTGATCGTGCTCCGGCAGGTCTCAGACTGGCAACGGCAAGACGTTTGATCTGAGTGGTAGGAGTCAACATAGTCTAGCGTCAACTCCTCGCCGGCTTCGATATCTCGTAACGCGAAGAGCAGGATATGACCGTGCATGACCCGCAGGAAGATATTGGGTGCGCACGAGTGATTGACGTATTGAGTCCCGTTTCCGCCTTTGCTCCCGTCGATCGCCCAATAGGTATCGATGCCGCAGATGTGAATCCGACGCTTACCGGCCAGCCTTCGGGCCACCTCGCCGCGAGAGATCCTTTCGCCAGCGTATTCGGCGATCTTGCGGCCTTTGGTGAACGGAACCGCGGCAAAGCAGCCCTTGCCATCAATCTTCGAATGACCCACAAGGATGCCCGGTGTTAGATCTGGTTTCATGCGTGCGTCTGAACCTCGAAGCTCTTCACGGCCGCGGCTTCTGTCTCAAACATCTCAAAGACTTGTGTCAGTGCCCGGCTTCCTGGGCCGCAGCCGCGGCAAGCAGGGACAAGTCCTGCCACCCCCACGGCTCTTCCACCAGGCAATCGTACAATTGGCCCCCACTCGAGTCCCGGACCCACTCCTTGACACTCCCAGCATTACCGCCCACTCGTGGAGGCTGCCGCTGCCGGTTCGGCAGCATTCTTCACAAACCGGTCCATCCAGGTGATCATCTCCCAGAGTGTATGTTCGATCGATTCACGCGCGCCATAACCGTGCGATTCAAGCGGTAATGTGACGTACCGAACGTTCCCACCATTGCCCCGCAACGCCTGATAGAAACGGTCACTCTGGATTGGATGCGTTCCCGCGTTGTTATCAGCTTCCCCATGAATGAGCAGAATCGGCTCTTTTATCTTGTTGGCAAACATGAAAGGCGAGACCTTGAAGTACATCTCCGGAGCCTCCCAGAAGGTCCGACGCTCGCTTTGAAATCCAAATGGCGTCAGCGAGCGATTGTACGCCCCGCTGCGCGCAAGGCCGGCACGAAAGATATCGGAATGCGCCAGCAGATTCGCCGTCATGAATGCCCCGTACGAATGGCCACCGACACCGACGCGGTGCCGATCCGTAACACCCATCGCCACTGCCTTGTCGATCGCCGCCTGAGCGCTCGCGACGATCTGCTCGACGTACGTGTTGTTCACCGTCTCTGGATCGCCGATCACCGGCATCGTCGCATCGTCCAGAATTGCGTAGCCAGCCAGCAGCAGGAACAAATGCGAGGCTCCTCCAATCGACGTAAACCGATTTGCCGAACCCGTCACCTGCCCTGCCGTCCCGGCATCAGTAAACTCAAGTGGGTACGCCCAGACAAGAGTTGGAAGTCGCGTTCCCTCCTTGTAGCCGGGTGGCAGATAAAGGGTGAATGAGAGATCCACGCCGTCATCTCGTTTGTACTTAACCAACTCCTTGCGGATACCGCGGAGCTGTGGCGCAGGGTCGACGAAGTCTGTCAGCGCTATCCGTTGGTCCCCGCCAGCCGTTCGGATGAAGTAGTTTGGTGGGTCCGTCGGCGTCTCGCGTCGAGTGATGAATCGCGATGCCGCATCGTCAAGCACCGCGATGACGTTCTCGGAGCTCTTGCCATCGCACCGGAATATTCTCTGCGACTTGAGTGTCGCGAGATCAAAACGGTCGAGAAAAGGTCGGTCACCTTCAGCCGTCGCACCCTGTCCAGTGAGATAAATCTCCGTTCCAATTTGCTGAATTACCCGTTGTCCGCTCGCCAGCATGCGCATGACTGGCTGCCCGGGATCGTTGTATCGATCCTGTGAAGAACGATCCCAGATGAGGCGTCCGGGCACGCCCGGTCTGTCCGCATTGAACAGAAATGTCCGGCTCCAGCGTCGGCTCCGGTCTGCGTCTCGCACAATGACCAGACCCTCCTTCTCACCCCAGATCATCCCTGCAAACCGATGCTCAGTGCGCGTCAATTCCTGAGGCTGAGATTGAAACGGCGCCTTCAACATCATGATGTGATCTCGATAAGGTGCCTTCTTGCGCGTCTCCCCGCCGTCGAGCGCCTCGACCCATACCAAAGTGGCCGGTTCAGTCGGTCGCCACTGATAGCCGCGCGGTCCGACGGGCACTCCTTCAATCGGCACCTGATCCTGGAGTGGTAGACTCGCAAGCTTGTGAACAACCCTCGCCGAGGCATCCCAGATTTCCACCTCTTTTGCAAAACTTGACGCTGTAAGCAGGTACGAGTACGGCTCATGGCTGCGTGCAATCAGAAAGTGCTCGCCGTCCGGTGATGGCTCAGCCTCATCGAAGATTGCCGACTTGCCAAGTCGAGTCGCCCGTCCGGTTCGCGTATCAAGAAGCACCAGTTGCGCAGCCATGTAGTAGTTAAAGAGCGCCTCATCTTGCTTGTTCCGGAGCAAATCCTGATAGGTTGCTGCACCAGTCGCCTTACCGAAGTTCTCCTGAACTGTCGGTCCCGTGGGAACCTTTAGCGGCGCCGGCGCCGGGCCTCTGCCAACTGGAATCGCTCGGCAAAGAAGAGTCTGATTGTCGGGCATCCACTGTATCGGGAAACCGTAGGCCGCGTTTAGCTTGAGTGCTGGAATGCGGTGGACACCGCCGGACCTGCCACCTCCAATCCAGAGCTCGATTCCGTTGGCGAGTGTGTTCGTAAAGGCGAACTGCTTGCCATCCGCTGACCAGATGGGAGCGCTCAGCGCCGCCCCGACAGGCATTGCCAGTTTCGTCTCCTTGCCATTGGCAATTCCCTTGAGACGGAGGCCGGTGAAGCGCGCACCGCGATGCGGACCATTGGTGTTCGGATTGATTCGCGAACCTCCAAGTCGCAGCATCGGCTCGGCCAGCTCCGCAATTGACGGCAGACTAGCGACCTCCATCAAGAGCATCCGGTCACGCGTCGGACTGAGTGAAACGCCGGCGGGAGGCGGCGCGTCGAGAATGTCGGTGATCGCCTTCGCGGGCCGCTGATATCCAGTTTGCGCATTCCCTGACCAGCCGATGACCAACATCACAGCCAACATCATGACACCGGAAACCATTGTCCGTCGGCACATAAACACCTCCTCGTAGTTAGGCGACCGTGAAGTCTCAGTCTCCAGCCGACATGAACTCGTACCAGAGAGCGTGGAAATGGTGCAGCCCGTTCTCCCGCTTGACCGAGTAACGGCCGCGGTCGTAGGACGCGGATCGAAGGCCCCGTTGGACTGCCTCACAAATCGCGATGTCTTCTGCCTGAATCTCATCGCTCAGGGCCGTCGTCAGCCGAATCGTCTCCTTCGCCTCGACTGATTCTGTATCGTGAAAGAACCACTCAAAAACCGTCAACGTTTTTTCCGGACCGAGAGGAAGAATAAGATTGGTCGAGAGATTGTCGGGATAGATGTTGAGCATCAGATTCGGAAAGATCCAAAAATAGAACGCATTACTTTGCGACTCAGTCGGCCAATAGCGACGGCCCTCGCCATGTCCTGTTCTGATCGGAGCCTCCTGAAGCGAGTAGAAGCCACTCGTCAGGGTTCGGTAATGCTCG
>JANNRD010000456.1:0-5424 GCA_031401095.1 Acidobacteriota bacterium | reverse complement strand
ACCAAATGTCGAATGTGGGATGATCGTTGCGTATGAGCGACGCGGTGTCGATGCGTCGCTATCGATCGTCCGATGACTCCTTGCGCTTGTCAGTCCCTCGGGTGGCACGACCTTCGCGAAGCGATGGTCGTGGCGATGCAGGGTTGGCGAGCCAATTCATCTGACGATCGGCAACGACTCGATTCCGCCTGACGGCGGTACTACGAACGAGTCACTGACCACTGACCAATGGCAACTGATGAAACGAATCAATAAGCCAATTCGGATCTCACTCTTGAGTCTCGTATTTGTTGCGATAGTTTCGGTGGCTATCTACGCTGCGCGTCGCGCATGGGTGACCGGATCGACGGAAGTTCTTCCGCTGACTGCCGTGCTTCAACTGCGGGATTTCTCGCTGAGGATCACGGCAACTGGAGAACTGCAGTCCTCGGAATCAATGGCGATCGCGGTGCCATTCGTGCCAGTTTCCCGGCTCCGTATCGCATCCGTCGTCGCCGATGGGCGGCACGTCACAAAGGGCGATGTCCTGGTCGAGTTCGATCCAACTGACCTGGACCTCGAAGCCCTTGAGCATCACTCCAGTCTGGATATCGCGAATCAGAGGATTACCAGAACTGAGATGGCGGTTGGCGGCGAGCGGACTGACATTGTCAAGGATAAGAAAATCGCGGAGCTGGAGCTCGAGAAGATCAATGAGTTCCTGCCGCGCGACGAGAGTATCTACTCGCGTCGCCAGATGATCGAGGGACAACTCGACAAGGAATACACGGAAACAAAACTGGTCTACGCCGACGCCCGGTTGCTCCTCAAGGGGAAGGTCTACTCGCTTGATGAAGCGATCCTGTTTCTCGAACGGCAGCAGGCGAACGCGAAGATTGGTCAGGTCGAACGCGCGCTGACATCGCTGACGCTGCTTTCTCCGGCTTCGGGGATCATCGTCTACCAGGACTCTGGATTCTTTTCTGGCGGCTTTACGATCCAGCCGGGACGGACGGTCAACATTGGCTCGGCGCTCTTCAATCTAGTCAACCCGGACAAGATGGAAGCGAAGTGTTTTGTTCTTGAGAAGGATGCCGGTGAGTTGCGCAAGGATCAGCGTGTGACGATCACCCTCGATCCTTTTCCTGGCCGCGAGTTTGCCGGCAAGGTGAAGACGATTGAGAGTCTCGCCCGCGCAATCGAGCGCGACTCGCCGGTGAAGTACTTTCAGACGATCATTGCGTTTGACAAGAACGACGCGAGTCTCATGAAGCCGGGGGTCAAGCTCAAGGCGGAAATCACCGCGGGCGATCTGAAGTCGGTCATCGTCGTTCCACGCAGCGCAATCGCAAGAAAAGGCACGGACTCTGTCGCCTACGTCCAAAGCAGGCCGGGCCAGTTCGAGCCCGTCAAGGTCAAGCTGGGACAGGGGGATTTGATACAGGTTGTCGTGACTGAGGGTCTCGCGCCTGGCCGGATACTTGCCCTCAACCCACCGGATGTTAAACGCAACACAAAATCGGAGAGCAAGACCGACAAGTGAGATACGTTGCCGAGATCAGCCACGCGTTCAGCAATCTCTACACGCACAAGCTGCGGACCTTTCTCACGATGCTCGGAATGATCTTTGGTGTCGGGGCCGTGATCGCCATGCTTTCGATTGGCGCTGGGGCGGAAAGGGAGAGTTTGCGGCTGATTGATACGATGGGTCTGCGCAACATCATCATCAAGGACCGTGAGTTCAGGGATGAAGACTTGAAGAAGATTCGCGAGAACTCGATCGGCCTCGCTCTTCGCGACGTCAAGGCGGTCTCGGCGGTCACGCCCGACATCGAGGCCTTCGCCGCGCGGAAACGCATCAAGACATTTCAGGTCTTTTCATTCAAGGGCAAGAGCGACGACTCGAATGTCATCGGAGTCACCCCATCGTACTTTCGCCTCTCGCGGTATGACCTGGCCGAAGGCAGTTTTCTCTCCGAGGTTGATCAACATGACTTTGAACAATTCTGCGTCATTGGCTCCCGTGTCAAGCAGAAGCTCTTTGGCACCGAGCCGTCGATTGGTCAGACTTTGAAAATCGACAAGGCATGGTTCAGGGTCGTTGGCGTCCTGGCTGACAGCAATCTGACGAAGGACGAGTTCGAGGGCGTCAAGCTTCAGGATTTCAGCAATGACATATTCATTCCGCTCGCGACGGCACTCAAGAAATTCGAACTCAAACGCTTTGAATCGGAGTTGGACGAGGTCGTCCTCAGCATGAAGAACACCGATGCACTGAAGTCGAGCGCCTTGCTCGTTAGTCAACTGCTCGCAGCAACCCATGGCAATGCTGATGACTACTCGATTATCGTGCCGCGTGAGTTGCTGGAGCAGAATCAGCGTACGCAGCGCATCTTCAATATCGTCATGAGTTGCATTGCCAGCATCTCGCTTCTTGTTGGTGGCATTGGCATCATGAACATTATGCTGGCGAATATCCTTGAACGGACGCGAGAGATTGGCGTGCGAAGGGCGATCGGGGCGAGACGCCGGGATATCTGGCAGCAATTTTTGACCGAGGCTCTGACAATCAGCTTTGCTGGAGGTCTGATCGGCGTTGTGTTTGGATTCGTGGCGTCACGCCTCGTTGCCGTCTATGCTGATTGGAATACGGTGGTCACCGGAACTTCAATCGCGATGTCCTTTGGTGTGTCTGCTGCGGTCGGGTTAATCTTTGGCCTCTATCCAGCTGTGCGCGCTTCACGGTTGAATCCCGTCGAAGCGCTCCGCTACGAGTAGCAGAAGCAGACGATTTAGGGTGGTGGGTCAGTTTCGTCGGAGTGTGCGCGATGTTCCGGCCCCTTCTGGAGATGCGCCCTTGCGCAACCTGCCCGCGAAGACGCGGGCGCACCTTTCTGGCGCAAAACCGGATCACAACATTCCCTTGTGGGCGATTGGATACAGGTGGTTGATAATCCACCAGTGAGTGGTTGATGTTCCACCCTGACATGGCTAATATCAAGCCATGCTGAAGCGTCACATCGAGGCGACTTTGCGCGAAGCGCTGAGTGACACGCCGGTAGTCCTGCTCACTGGGGCGCGTCAGACAGGCAAGAGCACCCTTGTCGAGAGTCTTGCGGAAGGTGGTTACCCGGCGCGTTACGTAACACTCGATGATCTGACAACCCTGGCAGCCGCGAAGCAGGATCCGGCCGGATTTGTCGCAGCTCTTGCCGAAGCCGGGGGTGACTTGGCACCCGTCATCATCGATGAAATCCAGCGCGCTCCCGATCTCTTTCTTCCAATAAAGCTCTCCGTCGATCGCAAGCGAAATCCCGGCCGGTTCCTCCTCACTGGTTCCGCGAATATCATGACGTTGCCGAGACTAGCCGATTCGCTGGCAGGCCGGATGGAGACGATCAATCTCTGGCCACTCTCGCAAGGGGAAATCGCTGGCGTCAAAGAGTCCTTCATCGATCAACTGTTTGCACCGGAGTTCAAACTTCCTGCGCGAGCAAGGGAGGGCCGCACCGAGTTGATCGCACGGGTGTCGCGAGGCGGTTACCCGGAAGTTCTCAGTCGAGGGACGGAGTCGCGCAGACGGGCATGGTTTAGTTCATACATCACGACCATTCTGCAGCGCGATGTCCGCGAACTGTCAAACATCGAAGGGCTGACAGAGTTGCCGCGCTTACTGACGTTACTGGCAGGTCGCACTGCTTCGCTGCTGAATCTGGCTGATGTCTCCCGCGCGCTATCGATTCCGCAGACTACATTGAAGCGCTACCTGGCATTGCTCGAGGCGACCTTTATCGTTCAACCAGTGCCCGTGGTCAGTGAATCTGGGTAAACGATTAGTCAAGGCGTCGAAGCTGGCTCTCTGTGATACGGGCCTGCTCACCTATCTGTTAGGCGTCAACGAAGAGCGACTCGCGGAAGACAGCCAGACATTTGGACCGATCCTGGAGAACTTCGTAGTCATGGAATTGCGCAAGCAGGCTTCGTGGAGTGAAACGGGGCCCCAGCTCTTCCATTTTCGGATGCAAACAGGTCAGGAAGTGGACATCGTCCTCGAGGGGAGAGCGCGACAAATCGTCGGCATTGAGGTGAAGAGCGGTGCATCAGTCGGCGCTGCTGATCTGAAGGGCCTCGCAGCGCTCCGGGAAGTGGCTGGCCGCAACTTCAAGCGCGGCGTCATTCTCTATACAGGCGTCGAAGCAGTGAGGTTCAGCGAAGACATGATCGCTATTCCCATTGCCAGACTCTGGCAGGGTGTAAGCGTCTAGTATCGCTCGGTCTTCTTTCGCTTCATCGGTGCGGCACACCAGGTTGCGCATCCCGCGTCAGCGCGGGACGCCAATCATTCTGGAGTTAACCTTATTGCTTCGACGGTTTCAGACGAGGAACACGTAGCGTCCCGCGCATTCCAAGGCCGGGGGCGCAGCCATGGTTCACGCCTTAGCGTGCGCGTTGGGTGCCGCGAGTTCAGAGTTCAAGCTTTAGCTTTAAGCCTGCTTAAATGTCTAAATGTTTAGATCGCCGGCTTTCGGCCTGAGATTGGGGGCAATAACGGCGAATAGTTCACGGGCGTTGGTTAGCCGCTCGGTTGCGCATCCCGCAGCGGCGCGGGGATGCCGCTCGGCTGGAGTTAACCTCATTGCTTCCAGGGTTTCAAGCCGAGGAACAAGTCGCTTGCGTGCAGCGCTCGCGACCCGAGGCTCTGCCATCGGACTCACTGCCAGTCTTGTTGACTGCATATGCATCATTAATGCATCATCTTGCATATGAGAACTACATTGAACATCGATGATGATCTGATCGCGAAAGCCGCAAAACTGACTGGGATGACTGAGAAGACGGCTTTGGTGCGAAGAGGCCTCGAATCGCTGATTGCATTGGAGAGTGCGCGTCGCCTCGCCGCATTGGGCGGCAGCGAGAAGGGGATACGTCCGGTGCCCCGGAGGAGACCGCGCCTGACATCATGACACTTGTCGATACCTCGGTGTGGATCAGGCATTTGAGACTGGGTGACGATCGGCTCGTCGAGATGCTCAACAACGGGAGCGTTTATTGCCATCCGTTTGTGATCGGTGAACTGGCCTGTGGCAGGATTCGGAATCGTGACGAGTTGTTAAGTCTGTTGAGCGCCCTCCCGTCGACCCCTGTTGCGGATGACGGCGAGTTGCTGGACTTCGTAACCAGGCGAAAGCTAGCCGGACGCGGTCTGGGTTGGATCGACATGCATCTGCTTGCTTCGGCACTCCTTGCGAACTGCAGACTGTGGACTCTCGATAAGCGCCTCGCTGCCGCTGCCGCCGACCTGGTTGAAGTCGAGGATTGCCGATAGGCGAAACAGGAACGATCTCTCTCATTGAATTTGCGGCGTACTCCACGGATTCACCGCTGCAATATAGGCAAATTGCAGCAACAGGCCGGCTTAAGGCTTGAGAGTGGGGGCAATAACCG
>JANNRD010000455.1:0-33548 GCA_031401095.1 Acidobacteriota bacterium | reverse complement strand
ATGGTGCCGCGTCTTGGCAAACTGACCCACTACCCATTTTTGCCGGTTGATGCCCGATTGTTGTAGCTCCTCAGTTGCCTAATATCTTAGGCAAACAACTTGTAGTATGCTTATCTGCCTAGTATATTAGGCGTCATGCTTGATCTAGTAACCCTAGGCAACGAGATAGTCGCACATCGCAGGGCGCGAAAACTAAGCCAGGCCGAGCTATCGCGCAAGGCACGGCTAAGCCGGGCCACGCTCGATGCCTTGGAAAACGGACGCGCCGGGGAGATGGGTTTTTCGAAAGTTACCCGGCTGCTTGCCGCGCTTGGGCTTGAACTGACACTGCAGACAGCTAGCTCGCAGCGCCCCACCCTCGATGAGCTGATGCAGGAGGATCGCGATGCTAAGAGTCTGGAGCGACGCGGTTGAGGCGGGGCTGCTTGATCGTTACGACGAGCGCGGCAGCACATTCGTCTACCTGCCCGATACGCAAGCCGTTCGTGCCGTATCAGTGACCATGCCGGTCCGTCTCCCGTCGTGGAGTGTCAGCTTTGGTCTGCTTCCGATCTTCGAAATGAATCTGCCGGAGGGAGTACTGCGCGAGCGCTTGCGCCTTGCTTTCGCGAAAGCTACCGGCACTTTCGACGAATTCGACCTGCTCTCGATCGTTGGCCGGTCGCAGGTCGGGCGTATCCGCTACACGGGTGACAAGGAACAGCTACATGAGGACGTGCCGTTTCAGTCGGTGGATGAGATTCTCGAACGCAGGCGCGACGGCGATCTGTTCCGCTACCTCTTGGAAAAGTTCGCGTCCTTCTCCGGTATCAGCGGCGTGCAGCCCAAGATATTGGTGCGCGACGAAAACGCCTTCGCCGAAATGGAGTCTACCGACCACAGGCTCTCGAAGAGCTTCCGGGGTGCGACGCATATCGTCAAGCTGTGGGACCCAAACGAATATCCACAGCTAGCGGCCAACGAGCATTTCTGCCTCACTGCGGCGCGCAAATGCGGACTCGATGTACCTCCGCACCGTTTGGCGGAGGACGGCGCAGCGCTGGTCATCGATCGATTCGATCTGCGGATGGACGGTACCTACCGTGGATTCGAGGATTTCTGCGTGCTCAACGCCCGTAGGACCGACGAGAAATACCGCGGCAGCCATGAGACACACGTCATGAAGCGATTTGCTCAGTTCGCGAACTCGACGCAGGTCAGCGAGGACACGGAGAGGCTCTTCGTCCTGATTGCACTTAACTGCGCGCTTCGCAATGGCGACGCACATCTGAAGAATTTTGGGATCGTCTATGACGACGTCGAGAGCGAAGCAAGGCTCGCGCCAGTGTACGATCTCGTGACCACGTCAGTGTACCTCCCCAAAGACAGTCTGGCCCTGACGCTCAACGGCTCGACAAGATGGCCGACAGCGAAGGAACTTAAGAAGCTCGGTCAAACCAGGGGTGCCGGAGCACCAGCTAAGATCAGTCAGATTCTGGAGCGGATCGCGGACGCGATTCAGGAGACCACGGAGGAGGTCCACTCTTATGTGAAGGAGCATGCGGAGTTCGCGGAGATCGGACAGCGGATGCTGCAGGAGTGGGAGAGCGGCGTGAAGGCTTCGCTGCGCGACTGAGCGTTGCAATAAGAAATACGCGAGTATCTCCGGCTGCAATGGGGTCGTAAACTCAGGAGTTGCACAAGCACATCTTCAGTTGTGATCAGTTTGGTTTCCGCAACCAGATGGCTCGCCTCGATGGCGCTCATGCCATTGGTCTCTGGGATTGAAGAGAGCTACAAGGTAGAGAGTGTCAACGAATGCGACTTTCACGGCTGCTGCTTCGGCGCTCCGTAAAGGTAATGATCAAGATTAATCGAGCCGTCGGTCGGTACGTCGTCCCAGGTGTCTTTAGGTAAAGCACCGTTGATTTCTTCGATGATTTCCCAGATCGGTCTGCGATCCACGCCGGTTCCGTTAGGTTCAGAACTAGCGCCAGCGGCAAGAGTATCAAGGAGTCGTAGCGCTTCCTGCTGTTTGTTTGGCGGCAGTGCTCGCACCCTATCAATCAATTGGTCTTCCAAGTTTGCAGCCATGATCCTTCTCCGATTCTGGGTAGGAGCAGCCCTACGGTTATGCGAGTATAGCACTGCTACGGCGACTTTTTCATTTCGTACAGGTATTGCACTTTGAAGATATTTGCCTTCTCATCCAGCGTCAGCGCCTCGGATGTGGTTTCTGTCTGTCGAGCCAGCGTTTTGCCTGCGGCTTCCTTCAGATTCCACCTCGCAATGGACACCCTTGCCGTCCGGCTAACGATTCCCCCTGTCGGGTTCGTAGGAGACTTTCACTCCCAAGTGAGTGCGCCCTGCCGGGCGCACAAACGAAAAGGCCGCAGGAGCTAACTCCAGCGACCTTCGTCCAAGTTGGCTCCTCAGGTAGGACTCGAACCTACAAGCCCCCGGTTAACAGACTAATGCAGGTTTGCTATCTTGTTGGCTCTACGTGCTTCTTGGTTGGGTTGGATATGTCGTTTTCCAGGGTATTCGGCGCACAATTGTTCAGTAGTTGTTCCGTGGCCTACTGGAGGGCGAGAGGTGGTAAACCAACCCCGGGCCATTGGCGGTGGGATCGATCACCACTGGCGTAAGGTGTCGGGAGATAGCTCGCGTAGTGACGTCGTCTGCGCGACCGCGTCCAAAAATTGCTCGTGGAGCGAAATGAGAAGCGAATGATATACTGGCGGCGCCATAAGCTCGAAGCGGCGAGGAACAGAACGCTGGCCGACTAAATGACGATCCGCTTCAAGGGTTGACCACGATTTCAGTCAGGACATCATCGCCGGTGTCATCCGGCGCGAGCCCGGAATACGACTACCGTGTCGATCAAATAATCCGGGGCTACGTCACTCTCTTCAAAGCCCCGAATTAATGCGAACGCGGTTTGCAATCGTTTGCCAGGTGCGCGAGTCGCCGAAGGACGGCGGAGAAGCTAGAGCTGAACCATCTCGCGTAGTTCTGGGCTTCCCGCGCCAATGAGGTTCAGGATACCGCATTCGACTGCCGCCTTGAGCATCGCGGAACGGTGATGGATTGCAGGCTCACTCGGCAATGGAGAATCATGCATGCGTCGTTCATACAAACTCACTTGCAGACTAATCGCCGCCACTGCGTTTTCAGTTTTTTTTGCATTACTTGCGACTAGCGCTAGCCGAGCCTACGTCAACGCGAGCGGTGATTCGAAGGAGTCCGCGACAACAAATGACAGCCGTCTCAGACTTGCGGGTCTGCAAGGCTCGCGTGCCGTTGATTACCTCAAACAGCACGGCTTGTTTGATCGGATCAAGGCTTCGGTTGAAGCGCGCCAGTTAGTGACCGGTCGTCTCGCGATGCGTGCGGATCAGGCCAACAACCGGGCCCAAAATCTGGAAGCCTCGGTCCCCGAGGTGAAGAGACTGACCGCCTCTGACGGCTCGCTGAATGACGCATTCGGCTTGGCGGTCGCGATCAGCGGCGACGTCGCCGTTGTGGGAGCTGAGGGTGACGACCTCTCGAGAGGCGCGGCCTACGTCTTTTATCGAAACAAGGGAGGGACGGACAACTGGGGCCAAATCAGGAAACTGACCGCCTCGGATGGCGTGCCGGGCGACTCCTTCGGCCATTCAGTCGGGATCAGTGGAGACAGGCTCGTCATCGGGGCGCCTTATGACGATGGCGGCAAAGGCTCCGCCTACGTCTTTGCGCGGCACGAGGGCGGAGTCGACAATTGGGGCGAGGTCAAGAAAGTGAGTGCCTCGGACGGCGCGCTGCTTGACAACTTGGGCATCTCGGTCGGGATCAGCGGCGACATGGTCGTCGCCGGGGCGTTTGAGGACGACGACTTCAGGGGGTCGGCCTACGTCTTTGAGCGGCACAAGGGAGGGTTTGAGAACTGGGGTCAGGTCAGGAAACTGACCGCGTCGGACGGATCGATAAATGACCTCTTCGGCGCCTCGGTAGCCATCAGCGGTGACCTCGTCGTAGTCGGGGCGTATCGTGACGACACCTCTAGAGGCGCGGCCTACGTCTTTCAGCGAAACAAGGGTGGGACCGCCAATTGGGGTGAGGTCAGGAAGCTGACCGCGTCGGATCGTGCTGGGAATGACCAACTGGGCCGCTCGGTTGCGATCAGCGGCGGCAGGGTCGTCGCCGGGGCGCCTTTTTACGCCTCCTTCAGAGGCGCGGCCTACATCTTTGACCGGAACAAAGGCGGTACCGACAACTGGGGCGAGGTCAAGAAAATGACCGTCCCTGGAGAGGCGGACGGCGACTACCTCGGCATCTCGGTCGCGGTCAACGACGAAACGGTCATAGTCGGGGCCTTTGGTGAAGACTCATACCGAGGCTCGGCTTACATCTTCGATCGGAATAAGGGCGGGGTGGACAACTGGGGCGAAACCTGGAGGCTGACCGCCTCGGACGGCTCGGCGAATGACTCTGCCGGCTTCGCGGCTGGGGTCAGTGGTGACCAGGTTGTCGTTGGGGCGTTTCGCGACGACTCCTACAAAGGTTCGGCATACATCTTCAACGTCTTCCCCGAAGCAGTGAGTGTCTCCGCGGCCAGTTTTCAGAGGGCTGCGCTTGCACCGGAGATGATCGCTGCCGCATTTGGGACCGATCTGGCGAACAGTACGCAAGTCGCTGGAGGGATTCCCCTGCCAACCAACTTGCGCGGCACGACCGTCAGCGTCAAAGACAGCACGGGATTTGAACGACTCGCTCAGCTCTTCTTTGTCTCACCCGGCCAGGTGAATTACTACATACCTGTAGGCACGGCCACGGGACCGGCGACCGTCAAGATCACGAGCGGGTCAGGTCAGGTTTCATTTGGCGCGGTGGACATTGCTGCGATCTCACCTGGCATAGTCTCGGCCAACGCAACCGGGCAGGGCGTTGCTGCGGCTCTTGTTCTGCGCGTGAGCGGTCTTCAACAAACCTACGAACAGATTTCGGCATACAACGCCGCGACGAACACCTTCGTCCCGATCCCGATCGATTTCGGGCCGCCAGGAGACCAGGTTTTTCTGGTCATATATGGTACTGGATTCCGTTTCCGAACGAGCGACAGCAGCGTCAACGTCAAGGTGGGCGGGCGAACGTTGCAATCTCTGTTCTCGGGTATTGCCGCGGGTTATGTGGGTCTTGATCAATTGAACATCAGCGCGTTACCGCGTGATCTTGCGGGAGCTGGTGTGGTCAACATCGAAATCACGATTGATGGGAAAGCGGCCAATACGACTACAGCGTCGATCAAATAAATCAGAGAACCTTCTCATTTGACAAAAGAAGGCAGCCTAAAGGCTGTACTCTGAACCTCCTTCGGAGTGCTGAATCTCCTTCGGCGCGCTGACCCTTCCTTCGGCGTGCTGAACCTTCTTCGGTACCTTGCGACGGAGTAGGTTCAGAGTACAGGTGTCATCGCGGTAGAGTCAGTTAGGCTGTATCCCTTATCGAGGCGCGATTCGTACAGCGCCAAGCCCAGAGAGAAATCGTCGGGCAGGATGGAAAGGACCTCGACGTTTGCGTTATGCAAAGCCTCTCGGGGACACGCCGTATTCCTGCCTCAAGGAGAGAGAGATAAGCCTGAGACACACCGAGCCGTCGAGCCGCCTGCCGCTGATTCCAACCCTTTTGCCTTCTTGCTTCTCGCAATTGCAGTTCGGCCATGGTTGCCCCCTACACTCCCATCCTATGGTGAGTTCGTCTCTGCGGTATATCGAAAGATGGCGACGGCTCGTGAACAGAACTATTGGGCAGCACAGTTCGGGCCGTGCGAGACGCGAATACCGGAATTAGGTGTCTACAAACACGGCACTCTCGTTTCAGGCGTCTTGTCTAACCGGATGCTCATTTGTTCAGTCGAGGAGAGGTGAGTTTGCTAACTCATTGAAAAGAATGGCTCCTCAGGTAGGACTCGAACCTACATCCCCCCGGTTAACAGACTAATGCAGGTTTGCTGTCCTGTTGTCTCTTCGTGCTTCTTGGTTGGCTTGGATATGTCGTTTTACAGGGTATTCGGCGCAAAATTGTTCAGTAATTGTTCAGTGTCTGAAAGAAGCGCCATCCGCGGTGACTTCGACGGTTCCATTGCAGTCGAGCCTTCGGCGGGCTTCGCCGGGTCCTAAATGTCTTCGGGTTTCAAGCCAGTCGATTTTGAAATGCGAGACAGCATTCGTGGGCCAATTTCTTCACTATCGTGAAAAGCAAAGACCGTATCGGGCCAGCCAGCCCGTGAGAGAGTGCGGTGCGATCCAGACTGGCGCTTGATGCTCCAACCGATGCGCAACAGGGCGGCCAGCACCCTTCTCGCCTTAGTGGTTGGCCATTGGCTCATGCCCCGATGAACGACACGCTCACCTGCTGAGGTGCGGTTTCCCCGTGCTCCAATTGGTCCGCGACAACGCGTAGCGCCAGCGCCTGGACGCGCGCGACAGCTTCATCTCGGGTCTGCCCATAAACCAAGGCCCCGGGGAGATCAATTACCTCAGCTAACCAGCGCCCGTCCTCTTCTTGTTCGACTTCAATCGTGAAACTCATACCATCCACCTCACCCTTCTATTCAGGTGCAGTCATACCCGAAGAAAAGGCGCCACCCAAAGTCAGAGTCCGCCTGCCCATCCACTACCGACAACTTGGATTCTACCTTCAAGTTGAAAGGCGATCAATTGCGGCTCGCCCTGCGGTGACGTCAAGCTGCCTATGTAAAGCTATTTAAAAAAGGGTGTGGGTGCGGTATCGAAGGGGCGACGCAACCAGCGGACTGTTGAACACCGGGAATCGGGTTGAGCACTCAGCCAGCGGTTCTATCGTTTGTCGTCACCAACTGCACAGAACCCAGCGTTTGGCTGACAGTCGCTCCACAAAGTCCAACACTTCGCGTTGCTGCTCGGGCGGTAGCACCCGAACCTGCTCACTGACAATTTCTGCGATCTTCGAAGACATTGGAAGCCCCCCGGAAGAGCCATCATACATTTGTCGGCGGTCGGTTGTCAGCGGTTTTGTAATGGCTCATCGTCACCCTCAAGGCCCAATTCACTTGACGAGGTTCGGGAACGGCCCTGAAAACGACGGAGACTCTGCAGGCCCTTGCTAGACACCAGAGCTAACCGTGAATATCGGAATTGGGTGTCGCCGACTAAACCGCGCTCGTTTCAGGCGTCCCCGTAACCGGGTGTTCATTTGTTCAGTTGAGGAGAGGTGAGTTTGCTAACTCATTGAAAAGAATGGCTCCTCAGGTAGGACTCGAACCTACAACCCCCCGGTTAACAGACTAATGCAGGCTTGCCATCCTGTTGATTCTTCGTGCTTGTTGCTTGGGTTGGATACACCGTTTTACAGCGTATTCGGCGTGAAATTGTTCAGTAATTGTTCAGTGTCAGTTCAGTCAAGAGGTCTGCCGCTCGAGAGGATTTGTTCACCGATTAAAGCAAGATGGTGAGTTCGTCTGTCTTGTATCGATCATTGCTTCCGCAGACCGTGGTATTATGCGGACCGACGAAGGAGACCCGTATGGCAAAGACTACGATCAAATCGAACCTGAAACGCGCTCCCAAGAAAAAGCCGGTTGCCGTCGCTGCCCACGCTGCGAGTCAGAACGGCGAACGTCGATCGAAGAAGAAGCCAACACTTGAAGAACTTACGGTTCGCTCGTTCCGCTTGGCCTACGAACAGCACCACCGGAAAAGTGCTTGATGACCCCCGTCACGTTCGATACCTCAGTCATTATCGCCTACAAAGTTCAGAGTGTGCCGGAGCACTATCTTTGGTCAGCGGTTGTTTTGGCTGAACTCACGTCCGGCGCTGCAGACGACTCCATCCGCAAAGCCCATGAGGCAACGAGACAGGCAGCAGTACAAGAAGAAAAGCTGATCGTGCCGACTTCTGAGGACTGGCTACTCGCCAACCGCATTCTGTTTTGGCTCTCCCAGACCCGCAAGAAGAGGGCTGGTGGCCAGGTTCATCCTTTGAAGCTTGGTGCCAGTCAGAGAATGATGATGGACGCGCTCATCGCGGTCAGCGCCAAGCGAGCCAAGACGGCTGTCGTGACGAATGACTGGGACGACTACAAGGCGATTCAATACTACTGCGAGGTGAAGCTGGTGCGTGGGAGCGATTACTTCAGCGCCAGGTCCAAACCGTAGACATTTTCCGTCTCGGTTGTGCACAAGACAAAGCTACTGTTGGCTAGAGTCTAACCGGATGCTCATTTGGTCAGGCGAGGAGAGGGGAGTTTGCTAACTCATTGAAAAGAATGGCTCCTCAGGTAGGACTCGAACCTACAACCCCCCGGTTAACAGACTAATGCAGGTTTGCTATCTCGTTGATTCTTCGTGCATGTTGATTGGGTTGAGTATGCCGTTTACAGGGTATTCGGCGCAAAATTGTTCGGTAATTGTTCAGTGACCAAGATCTTCTTCATTGGCCTCCACGCAAATTCGCAGCGTCAGGTCTTCCCTTTCAGGGCTCCCGATAGGAGTCGCTATTCGATTCGGTGGCGATCCGTGAGCACTTCGATATGGAATGCAATGCGGCGGGCGAGGTACTTCACATTCACCCGACTCCTTGCCACCTCTCGGCGTAAGTTGCCCCCAAAGTCCGGATTCCAGAGGCTGAGCGTTAGTTAGACCGCTGAAATCCAGGTTGGTCTTTCTTCGGAGATCGGTCGCCGATATATAATGCCGTGAAGATCAAATTCAAAGGAGTCTCTTATGGAAGGCATTCACTTTCTGACCAACGATAAGGGTGAACGGGTCGCGGTGCAAATCGATCTGCGGAAGCATGGAGAGGTGTGGGAAGATGTTTACGACAGTCTTACGGCTCGCAAGCGCTCGAGAGAACCGAGGGAGTCGCTTAATTCCGTCAAGGAGCGCCTCATCAAGCGACGCAAACTGAATGGCTGACTACTCCATTTCCTTTGCACGATCCGCTCGGAAGGAACTGGAGTCCTTACCTGCGAGGCTGGTTCAGAGAATCTTTCCGACGATCGAAGCTCTCGCCAAAGAACCACGCCCTAAAGGATGCCGAAAGCTCACGACTGAAACGCATCTCTGGCGAGTCCGAGTAGGTGATTATCGCGTAGTCTACGCGATTGACGACGATCAAAAGGCTATTGGCATTATCTCCGTTCGCCACAGAAGTAAGGCCTACCAATAGCGACGACTGGTGTCGTGCCAACTCGGTCCACGTGCACCGGAGCTGCGCGGGTAGCCTTGTTGCGCATTCCCCCGTTATATGGGAGCGCTGGGATAACCTGCTGTAAACTATGGGAAAGAATGGCTCCTCAGGTAGGACTCCGACGACCTGAAAATGACGATGGATTTTCGCCGTGTCTACGCCACGATGATGAATGAGTGGATGGGGTTTGGCGATCCCCCGTTCTCGTGTAACCCGTCCAGGCACTTGTGGATGTTCTTGTGAGTGAAGGTGTGGTGCCCTGCATTCCAGACCCAGCCACGAGGCTGAGCCCCGGTCGGCAACTCCCCCGCGAAGGATCACGTAGGCAACCTCACCTTAGTTCCCAAGTACTGAAATGTTCAGCGCCCAAAGCCCGGCATCGGCGCTCGATTTGTCAAGAAGCCGAACTGCATTTCAAGAGGCCAGCTACCTTCGACTCTCGTACCACCTCAAGTTCGCGGTCGCCGTGCCGATGCACACCACGTCGGGCCGCTGGTCGGCGTTCAGATCCGCCACCGCACATCCGGCGGCCGCCATGCCCCCACTGTCGAGTGGCTGCTTCGACCAGATGTCTTCCTTGACATTCGTCACGCGATAAAGATAGACGCTGTGCTTGCCCTGCCGCTCGCCGACGATGAGCTCGTCACGGCCGTCGCCGTCGAAATCGCCAGTGACGATCGTGTGACCGTCGACAATAGTCTCGTCGATGGCGTGACGCTTCCATGCGCCTTTGTCCTGCCGATAGATCACAACCTTGTTGCCATGCCACGGCTCGATTGTGGCTACAAAGCGCTCCCGCCCAAGGTGTCCGGCGGTCACATCGCTCGAGCCACTCTTCGGCCAGGCGGTCGGATCGCCCTTCACGACGAGTGTGCGTCTCCAGTCGCCATTGTCGAATTGCAGCGCGTGGACACCGAGAAAGCTCGCACTCAGCAACGCCTCGCGTTTACCGTCGTCCCAGGCGGTTGCTAGAATGCCGTGCACGACGCCCTCCTCGATGTTTGTGATCATTTCACGCTTCCATTGGCCAGGCCGATACATCACGAGGGATACGTGATCTCGATACTCCGGTGCGATCGCCTGCGATCCGATAAGCGGAAAGTTTATAAGCACTTTTCTGCCAATGCCTTCAATGTCGGCGAACCGCAGCCGGTGCGACGTCGGCACGCGGTCGATCTCCTTGATCGACCACAGCCCCCCTGGATCGCCCTGGTGCGTCAGGATCGAGACGACGCCGAGGCTGCTCAAGTAGACGTTCGAGAACTCGTGCGCGAGTGCGATCTCGGGAATGCCATCACCGTCGATGTCGTACGCTGCCGCGTTGATCGGCTGGTTGATCCCGGTGACGAGCACATGTGGCTTCCAACTCGGATTCTCGTACCACCGAAGTTCTTTGAGGCCGGTGGCAACCGCGATAATGTCCGGCTTACTATCGCGGTTCAGATCGGCGACAACCACCTGGTAGCCGCCGGAGAGACCGGAGTCAATCGTGTGCGCGGTGAATCCCGCAGTTGACGAATCGCTGGCTGGTGCCGGCGCGAAGGACGGCCGGGTCGTCTGTCCAGCGAGGACGACAGCGGCCATTAGTGCGAGAAAAGGTCGTATTAGATGAGATGTCATCGAGGCCTCTTGCGTCTGGCTAACGCTCACGTCGAGCGCCGGCGCTTTCCAGCGGTCCGCTGCCGCTGCGGTTGGAGCCCGTTTTGGCGCGAGGGCCGTCGAGTGCGAGCGGTTGTTGTGCGGCTTGCTACCTTCCTGGATCAAAGGGCAGCAAGGATGGCCTGACATGCCTCCTTCAACCGAGGAACGTCGCGTTCTACTGACCGATACACATGCTCAAGGTCCACCCCGATATAGTCGTGGACCAGAACCTTGCGGAAGCCACCGAGCGCCTTCCAGTCAACCTCAGGGCGAAGCGCCCGCGCCGACTCGCTCAGTCGTTGTGTGGACTCGGCCATTGTTTGTAGGTTGCGGAGCGTCGCGTCATGAATCAGGTAGGAAGAGAAGAAGGCGTCCCGACCAGCCGCCGTATACTCTTCGATGCGTGTGATGCAGCGAAGAACGTGTCGCAGAAAGACCCGATCGTCCTTCACAGAGGCACAGCCTCGCTGAGGACTTGGTCGCGCAGGAGATCGTCGAGGGCCCGCTCGGTCACGACCTGTACGGAGCGGCCGAGGAGCTTTTGGAGGTCGGCGACCAGGCCGCCCGGGAACCATGGCGACGGGTCTGGCCCCACGTCCACGAGGAGGTCCACGTCACTGCTGGGACCAGCATCGCCCCGTGCCATCGAGCCGAAGACACGGACTCGCGTCACACCGTGGCGGTGAGCCAGCTCGAGAATCTGCGCGCGCCTGGAAGCAATGAATGCGGTCATTAGTCAGTCCTCCGCCCCATCATACCCGATCCGCGCGCAATGCGTCTGCACGCCTGCAGCGCGAGCCGTCAGGCGCGTTCTCTGCAAGGCGACTCTCGCGCTGCTGGATGAATTCAGCGAAGTGTGCCGCCATCGTCGCCTGGTCGTGTGAAACAAGGACGCGACCCTCACCTGCGGCCCGGTCGAGCATTGCAGATCATTCAGGCCCGCCAACCCGGCGGCAGCCGCAGTCATGAAGTCAAGACCCGGTCCTCGACGAACGGCCGCCGTTACGATCGTCTGGTGGAGATCAGCGTCAGCGAGAAAGCGAATTCTCATTGGAGGTAAGCGACTGACGCCGCGCTTCGGCTAGTCTCTGGTAGAACATTGGGTCCGCGTCGCGGGCAGCTTGGCGCTTGGCTTCGTAATCGGTGCGCCGCTGCTCGAGATAGCGATCCTCCTCATCCTTGTGGGCGAGATCGAAGGCGATTGGTCCGTAGACCCTTCCAGCCTCAACACGGGAAATGACTGTGCGATCGTTTCGGCGCTTTCTCCGTTCCAGAAGGCGTAGACATTGAATCGAGCGAAACACGACTCCCCGTGACTCGGTATTCGTTGCCCTGTCGCTGGACGCAATCACTGCTCATAAGGTCCTTTTTTCAGTTTGCTCTTCTCATTCTGCATTTCCTTGCCTGCCGGATCAACCTAAATCATGAGGGCTAAATCATGAGGTCCCGAGGGAAGAATTGCGGTAGCTCTCATGATCTCGCACGAGCCACCCAGCACCCATCCCCTTTCGGAAGGCAATCATTGGGTGTCTACAATTGAGCCGTGCTCGTCTCATCCGTCTTGTTTAACCGGATGCTCATTTGTTCAGTCGAGGAGAGGTGAGTTTGCTAACTCATTGAAAAGAATGGCTCCTCAGGTAGGACTCGAACCTACAACCCCCCGGTTAACAGACTAATGCAGGTTTGCTATCTTGTTGGCTCTACGTGCTTGTTGGTTGGGTTGGATACACGGTTTTACAGGGTATTCGGCGCAAAATTGTTCAGTAATTGTTCAGTGTCCTACTGAAGGGGCGAGAGGTGATAAGCCAGCCTCGGGAGTTGTCGGTGGGATCGATGACAGATGACATAGGGTGGGGAGATAGCTTGCGCAGTCACGTCGTCTGCGCGACCGCGTCCGGAAAAAGTGTTCTAGTGGAGCGAAATGAGAAGCGAATGATATACTGGCGTCGCTAAGGAGACTAAGCAATGAGCCAGTATGTCGAACAGCGTGATGGTGGGTACTGGATCACCGGCACCCGCATTTCTCTGGATTCCCTCGTCTACGCCTTTCTGCGCGGCGCTTCGCCTGAGTCAATCGCCCAATCGTTTCCTCTGCTAAACCTCGAACAGGTTTACGGCGCGATCACCTTTTACCTTTCGCACCGTGAAGAGGTCGACGCCTACCTTGCACAGGGTGAGGCTGACTTTGAGGAACTGCGGAAGCAGGCTCGCGAGGCCTATCCCCTCCTTTACCGTAAGCTCGAAGCGGCGAAGAACAAAA
Organism: Acidobacteriota bacterium; assembly: GCA_031401095.1. GTDB lineage: Bacteria > Acidobacteriota > Blastocatellia > RBC074 > RBC074 > JANNRD01. The sequence continues at coordinate 20,458 of JANNRD010000455.1, read as the reverse complement.
CGCTGGCCGACTGAATGACAATCCGCTTCCAGGGTGACTACGATTTCAATCAGGACATCATCGCCGGTGTCGTCCGGCGCGAGCCCCGAATCGACTTTCAAACTGGGCATGCGGCCGGCCTCATGGGTCTCCCTGATGATGAAGTGCTTGAATTGGCAGCTCAGGAAAACCGCATCCTCGTCACGCATGATCGGCGGACGATGCCTCTACATTTCGCGAAGTTCATCACGAGGCGAAACAGCCCTGGTGTCTTGATACTTTCTCAGAAGACCGATCTGGATACGGCGATCGAGGAGTTGGTCCTGATTTGGACAACGACCGAAGCCGACGAATGGGTCAACATCATCTGCCCGATTCCTATGTAGGCTGCTCAGGTGTCTTCTCTAACCGGATGCTCATTTGTTCAGTCGAGGAGAGGTGAGTTTGCTAACTGATTGAAAAGAAATGGCTCCTCAGGTAGGACTCGAACCTACAACCCCCCTGTTATCAGCCGGGTGCTCTACCATTGAGCTACTGAGGAGCAAGACCGCCTTTAAAGCGGACTGAAATAGATACTACAGTCCTCGCGAACCTGTCAACCCGACCAAAAAAGCAAACGCCCAGCGCAAGGGCACCCCCACTGACGTTCGCAATCCGCCACCTTACAAGATGCCGAGCTGGGGCTCGGCGCTCCCAGGGACGATCCCAGGAGAAGCACACGAAGGGCTTCGTTGACAAAGCAGCATCAAGGACCAAGAATCAAATGTCCGTATGTCTACGTCTCAAAAAGCGAAGCTCGCCTCCCTCGCCGTAGCGCTCTTTATCGCCGCTTGCGCCGAGAGGATCGACAAGACCCCGCCACCATCTCGTGATCCCGCAGGATTCAAACTTAGTGCCCCAATGGGGCTCGACATCACTTCTGCCACGTTCTCCGTCCCCGATGACAACCCGATCACCGAAGACAAAATTAAACTCGGTAAGCGCCTCTTCTTTGACAAGTCCCTCTCCATCGACGGCTCACTCTCCTGCGCCTCCTGCCACGTACCCGAAAACGCATTCTCCGACTCGAATCGGTTTTCAATCGGCGTCAAGTCGCGCAGAGGTACTCGTCAGTCTCCGACACTCATCAATCGCGCCTTCAGCCGCGCTCAGTTCTGGGATGGGCGCGCCCCATCTCTCGAAGAACAGGCACTCGTGCCTCTCACCAACCCCGTCGAAATGGGTAATCCCTCGCTCAAAATAGTTCTCAAGCGACTCGAGAATAGTCCAAGCTACATCGCTGCATTCAAACAGGCCTTTCCGGACACTGACGTCATAACTGAGCAACACCTCTCGCAGGCGATCGCCAGCTTTGAGCGCACCATTCTCGCCGGCAATAGCCCCTTCGATCGCTTTATCAATGGCGACAAGTCTTCGATGAGCGAAGCCGCAACACGTGGATACCGGATCTTCCTCGGCAAGGGCCTTTGCGCTCAATGCCACCTCTCGTTCAACTTCACCGACGAGATCTATCACAACCTCGGTGTCGGCGCTCTCGCAAAGAAACCTGATCCCGGCCGCTTCACAATCTCTAAACTCGATGGTCACCAGGGTGCATTCAAGACACCTACGTTGCGCGAAGTCGCAAGCACCGCTCCATACATGAGCGATGGCTCCCTCAAGACACTCGAGGAAGTGATCGAGTACTACGACAAAGGGGGCCAGCCTAACCCGTGGCTCTCACCAAAGATCAAGCCGCTCAATCTCAATGATCAGGAGAAGACGGACCTCGTCGAGTTTCTCAAAACGCTCTCCGGTGAGATCAGCTGGTATGGCAAAGACGGTGACTTGAAACGCGCAGCCGGTGCAGCCCGAACCCCGCCACGCATGTCATCGTAGACTGATTGCAATGATAGCCAGCGCCTGGAAAAAGCGATTGTACGAATGGCGCGGTGGGCCGATCGAGGCCGACCTGACCCGCTACCACGCCGCTCTCGATGCAATAAACCGTCAACACGCAATCCTCGTTGACGAGAGCGACTCTCGGCTCCAACAGATCACCGCCTCATTAAGAACGCGTGCACAAAGCGGCACACCCATCGATGAGCTCATGATCGAGGTCTTCGCGCTTGTTCGAGAAGCCGCACATCGCACTCTCGCGATGAGGCCCTTCGACGTCCAGGTCATTGCCGCCGTCGCACTTCACCTCGGAAAGCTCGTTGAGATGCAAACCGGCGAAGGCAAAACCCTCGTCGCAGTTATGCCTGCTCTGCTCAACGCTCTCACAGGTAGAGGAGTTCACGTCCTGACGTTTAACGACTACCTCGCACGCCGTGATGCCTCCTGGATGGGTCCCGTCTACGAGTTCCTCGGGCTGACAGTCGGCACCATCCAGGAAGGGATGTCGATCGACGCGCGACGTGCGGCTTATCAGGCCGACATCACTTACGCGACAGCCAAGGAAGCGGCCTTCGATTTCTTGCGTATGCATCTCGCACGCGATCCCGAGAGTCTCGTTCATCGAGGCTTCAACTACGCCATCATCGATGAGGCCGATTCGATACTCATCGACGAAGCTCGGTCGCCGCTCGTCATCGCAGGTGACCGCGCCAGCTCAGAGACCAGTCCCTACCGGATCGCTGAACTCGTCAGTCAGTTGAAGAAGGATCTTGATTGGGAGACTGACGAGAACGATCGCAATGTCTTCCTTACCGAGCACGGTATCGATGAGCTGGAAAAGACACTCGCATGCGGAGATCTGCACGCGACCGAAAACTTTCTGCTCCTTACCGAGGTCAATCAGGCGCTGCACGCGCGGGCATTGCTGAACCGCGACGTCGACTACATAGTCCGCGATCAACGTATTGAACTCGTAGACGAATTCACGGGCCGTGTCGTCGATGATCGTCGCTGGCCCGACGGGCTGCAGGCTGCACTCGAAGCCAAGGAAGGTCTTGAGGTACGACCGGGGGGCCGGATTCTCGGCTCGATCACCCTCCAACACTTTCTCAAGCACTACACCACACTGAGCGGGATGACCGCGACGGCGCAGACTTCAGCCGAGGAGTTTGAGGGCTTCTACGGCTTCAAAGTCGTCCCGATCCCACCTCACAAAGTCTGCATTCGTGACGACCAACCTGATGAGTTGTTCACTCACAAGGAAGCAAAGTATCGCGCACTGGTCAAAGAGATCGATCGCGTTCACAAGACAGGCCGGCCGATGTTGGTTGGGACAAGCAGCGTTTACGAGTCGGAACTGCTCGCGGCCAGGCTCCGCGATGCGGCAATCGAATGTCGCGTACTCAACGCGAAGAATGATGAGGCAGAAGCCGCAATCATCGCCGAGGCAGGTGCTCTCGGAGCAGTTACCATCTCAACCAATATGGCCGGCCGGGGGACCGACATAAAATTGGGTGGACTGGCTGGTACTGGCGCTTCGTCCGAACAAGACAGGGACAGCGTAGCCGACCTTGGCGGACTCTACGTCATCGGGACAAACCGCCACGAGAGCCGGCGCATCGATGATCAATTACGGGGTCGTGCCGGACGTCAGGGAGATCCCGGGACATCGCGCTTCTTTGTCAGTCTCGAGGACGATCTCATGGTCCGCTTCGGACTTGAGCAGTTGATACCTCAGCAGCTTCGACCGGCCCGGCAGCAGGGCCCGATAGATCATCCAGTCATCCGCAACGAGGTTGAGCGGCTGCAACGAATCGTCGATGGACAGAACTACGAGATACGAAAAACTCTGTGGCGGTACTCTGCTCCTGTAGAAGAGCAGCGTCGTCGGATTCAGGAATGGCGAATGGAGGTGCTGCTGGGGCATGAGCCGGGCGGGCTATTTGCGGAGCGATTGCCGCAACGTCATCATGAATTGACTGCGAGGTTTGGTGCGGAGAGGGTGGAGCAGATCGAACGCGGCGTGACGCTGCAGAACATCGACCGCTGCTGGGCTGATCATCTTTCGTTTCTGACACAATTGCGTGAAGGCATACACCTCGAGGGACTGGGGAAGAAGGATCCCCTGCACGAGTTTCACAAGAAAGCGGCGGAGGGATTCTGGAGGCTGCAACAGACCATCGAAGACCAGATCATCGAGACCCTGGGGAAGATGGAGATGACCGAAGGCGGGATTGATTGGGGTGAGACGGATTTGAAGGGGCCGGCGTCGACATGGACGTATTTGATCAATGACAGGGCACTGACACAAATGCAGCAGATGCTCTTTGGTCCGGCAAACAGCGCGTTTGCCATTGGGGCTGTGTTGACGACCTGGCCGCTTCTTGCGGCATGGGGTCTTTGGCGAAGATGGTCGAGGAAGAAGGGTGAATAGAAGCGGACGCACGCGCACCAACTGAAGTGGCGCAGGTGGTAGTGTCTCAGTTCGTCTTCCTGTGCCAAACCAGCGAAATGACCAGTTATTGAACCACAGAGACTCAGAGACACAGAGAAAGCACAGAGAAGAACAAGAGAGGTTGTAAGAGCCTCTCCACCTTTCATATTTCTTCTCTGTGCTTTCTCTGTGTCTCTGAGTCTCTGTGGTTCATTAACTGGTGATCAAGGTACGATGCTGGATATGGCTCGAGCAGCCGTCTCTACGAAAAGGCCGGGCAACGAATGGGAATGACGCCGGCGAGCTACCGCCGAGGTGGAAAGGGGATGAACATACTCTTCACCATCGTCGACTGCCGGCTCGGTCGCCTGCTTGTAGCCGCAACTGAACGTGGAGTCTGCTCAGTTCAGTTTGGCGACAGTGACGATGAACTGGCGAAGGCTCTTACTTCCGAGTATCCATCTGCGACAATGACGCGCGATGAATTGCAGCTCAAGGATCATGTCGCGGCGATCCTTGAACACATTGATGGAGGGCAGCCATCGCTCAGCCTGCCGCTTGATGTGCAAGCGACCGCCTTTCAGTTGCGGGTCTGGGAGGAGCTGAGGAGGATTCCATATGGAGCAACTCGTTCCTACAGAGAGGTGGCCACGAGTCTGGGACAGCCTTCAGCGACGCGGGCAGTCGCGCGAGCTTGTGCGACCAATCCGGTAGCCCTCGTCACACCCTGCCATCGCGTGGTGCGCAGCGACGGCAGTTTGAGCGGCTATCGCTGGGGTCTTGAGCGGAAACAGGCGTTGCTCGATCGAGAGAGAGAGACGGCAGGGTCGTCATGAGTATTGTTCTTGGAGGCAGGTGAATTGAGGAGTAGGATCTGACATCTCGGGGAGGCGCAGTCTACGAAGACCGCCGCTTTTTGGAGTGCGATGACTTGTCACCGCTGTCCGCTCAACTCGCCAACGATGGAAAGCGGTCACAAGTCACCGCACTCCAAAAAGGGGACGAGCGCATCGTAGTCTGCGAAACAAGGAGAAAAAAGAAGATGCACCGAAATGAATCCGCTCGGTTGAGATAGCCAGGCATGCTGGAATGGGACGTCATAGTCATTGGCGCAGGGGCCGCCGGTCTTTTCTGTGCGATCGAGGCAGGCAGGCGCGGTCGGCGAGTCCTGGTCCTCGAACATAACGACCGCGTCGGCAAGAAGATCGCCATCTCCGGCGGCGGGCGTTGCAACTTCACCAATCTCCATACAACCGCGGATAACTTCCTCTCGGCGAACCCCCACTTCAGCAAGTCAGCGCTTGCTCGCTACACTCCGGCGGATTTCGTCTCCCTCGTCGAAAAGCACGGCATCGCCTATCACGAGAAGAAGCTGGGCCAGCTCTTCTGCGATGGTAGTTCCCAACAGATCATTGACATGCTGCTTCGGGAGTGTCGCGAGGCAGGTGTCGAGATTCGTTGCCAGTGCAGGGTTCTCTCGGTTAACCGGGAGAGCGCATTCATGATAGAGACAAGCCAAGGGAGCTTCGGCACAACTTCCATTGTAATTTCGACCGGTGGTTTGTCTATTCCGCCAATTGGAGCGACTGACTTCGGCTATCGGATCGCGCGCCAGTTTGGGTTGCGAATTGAGGCACCAAAGCCTGCTCTGGTGCCACTGACGCTGACGTCGCAGATGCAGACGCAGTTGGCGATGCTGAGCGGTGTCTCGCTCGATGTGCTAGTGAGCTACGGTGACGCAGAGTTCAGGGAGAACATGCTCATCACGCATCGTGGGCTGAGTGGTCCGGCAATCCTGCAGATATCGTCGTACTGGAAACCAGGCGATGGCATTTCGATCAACCTTCTGCCGGATGAGGATGTTGTTGAGATTCTCGAAAGCCATCGAGAATCGGAGGTCGAGCTTGCGAATCTTCTTTCGCGTTACCTTCCTCGGCGTTTTGCGCAAGCCTGGTGTGAACTGTATGCACCATCAAAACCGCTCCGGCAGTACGATACAAATCAGCTTCTTGAGATTGCGAAGAGGCTTCGCGAGATGAGGATCACGCCATCAGGAACTGAGGGTTTCAAGAAGGCCGAAGTGACTGCTGGTGGCGTCGCAACGACGGAACTCTCGTCGCGGACAATGGAGGCGAAGAGGGCTGCGGGACTCTATTTCATCGGGGAAGTGGTGGATGTCACCGGACAGTTGGGAGGGTACAATTTCCAGTGGGCCTGGGCATCGGGATTCGCGGCTGGGGAGTCTGTGTAGAGTTGCACCTGTAGCGAAGAGGTAGGGGCCGGAGATTCCAGAGCATTTTAGCTGACAGAACGGATGCGAGGGTGTTTGGAAAGGTGGCGAATACGACTAAAGTGTCGATCAAATAGGTCGATGGATCCGGTGGAAGGAGCCCACACCGCACTACCTAGGGTTCCGTTTCGGAAAGCTGACGCCCTTACAGCGCGTGGCGTGAGGATCGGGGAATCTTGTCATTGCGGCACCTCAGTGGTCCGACTTTGCCAGTAAATGGACGATCCCTCTCCTTGCACGCTGTCAGCGGATGTTGAGCTTGACGATGTTTGCAGCCTTGCCGCTCACCACTAGCCCGAGGTCCACCTCGCCACGTCCGGCGAGGCTGCGTGGCAGGCGTAGATTGGCCTGATCCAGCCCGACGAATGCGCCTTGCGGTCCCGCGAAGAGCACCTCCGCACCCACTCCACCGATGCTCGCCGTGACTGCTGCGAGCGTACTGACATTACGAATACCAGTGCCGAACACGATCAGGAAGACCTGATCTGTCGCGGGGCCAAGGTCGATCGGGTGCGGAACGAAACGGCTCTGCCCGGCATCGAAGTCGGCTACCGGCTCGAGAATCTGCGTCCCATCAGCTTTTACCCGGAGCACCAAGGCCGCCGGTACACCTTGCCCGCTTGAATTGGCAGTGAACAGTCCAGGCGCAGTAGAGGTAATCGGAGCATCCCCCTGGGCAACCGTCTCGGAACCGTTGATGATCGTGACCGTTGCCATCCCCGCAGAGGTCCCAGGCGGGATTTGATAGTTTATTTGTGCCGGGGAGACGAAAAAGAGAGGAGCCAGGCGTTCAGTGCCCACGGCATCCTTGACCCGCACGCGAACCCCGGCAATCTCCGTGGGAAGCGGGACCGTGGTGGCTACCTGGGTACTCGTCCCGAGGCTGGCGCCAAAAGCCGCTGCAATGGATTCGCTACCGAGCCCGGCCGCCTCGTAGCTCGCCGCCGACACACTCGTCACCGCTCTGTGGGTGATCGTGATTAGGCCGCCCTGGGCCGCGCTGACGCCGTCAACGGTGACCGTCACCCCCCAACTGTATGTTCCCGGTGATTGATACGTGTTCGTCGGATTTGGCAGTGCAGAGTTGCGTCCATTACCGAAATCCCACGAGTATGCAGGCGGTCCAGTGCAGTAATAGGGTTGGGCGGTGGCAGAGAATTGAAGAGGGCTACCGACCGCCCCGACCGTGGGCACCGAGGTACTGCAAGTCACGGAACAATCATAGTACTGAGCATACACGGAGTTGCCTGAAGGATTCAGCCAACCCAGTAGACTCGCGAATGCTATCAACAGCGGCGCAGACACTCTCTTCACAATATCCTCCGTACAAATCGACAAGCAGGCATCTTCGAGGGCGTTCCCGTGGGACGATGAGCGGGGACTATAGATCCACCGCCTCCAGTGCAACCCCCATACCGCTAGCTCCGAACCGATCGGGAATGATAACAAGGTACTTAAGGTTCGCTCGAGATGAAGTCTCACAAGTAGCCTGCCCCTGATCGTGACACTGCTTGCCGAGGGTGTCACCTTCCAGTTCACCCTATGGGATTTAAATCCACACGCTGGGATACTTCGGCGTGACCACGGCGTCGTCATCGCTCGTCGATCAGAAATGCGGCCTCGCTCGAGTGAATCAGGATGGAGTTGAGCCACCCTCTCTGAGAGGATTCCTGTCACGACTCGGTGACTACCCGCTGTGTCCAAAGCCGGGGCGTTCACCAGAATGAGCAGAGAGGCGCTCACGGACGAGTTTGCTCGCGGGCCTGATGGGCAGCGCCGGCTCCTGCCAGCGGATCGCCACTTCGGCGATGAATGATGAGGTGGGACAGGAACATGGTCACGAGAACTGCGCCAAACGTGACAACGATCGTGGCACCGGTCGGGGTATCCATCTCCACGCTCAAGTAACAACCAAGCGCCGAAACAAGCGCGCCCATAGTCCAGCCGATCGCAAGGCGCGGCCCGATGCGATCCGCAAAAAGCATCGCGCCGACAGACGGCACGATGAGGTAGCAGAAAACGAGAAGGACTCCGGCGATAGCAACAGAAGAAGTGACGACGAAGCCGAAGGAGGCGTAGAACAAGAAATCCCAGAAACGGACCTTGAGGCCGAGCCCTGCCGCTTTGTCGTGATTCATGGAGATGAGGAGGAATTTCTTGCGGAAGATAAAGTGAAAGATGCCAATTGCGCTGTAGAGGATGGCCGTCTCACGCACCTCCAGCCATGAGACAGCAAGAATATTCCCAACGAGCATGTCTTTGAGGTGCTCGGTTTCGTGAGTCGCTTTGCTCATGAGTAGAATTGCAGCGGCAGTGGCAACGGCATAGGTGATGCCGATGAAGGCTTCCTGTGGAATACGGCCACGTCGGGCGCGTGCAAAAGCGAAAATGCCCGCGCCTAGAAAAGTGAAGGCGAGGCTGATCCAGTACGAGCCGGAGCCGCGCGGGTCCATGCCAATGATGATGGCGACGGTGGCGCCCAACGCGGCGATCTGTGCGAGCGCGAGGTCCACGAAGATGACCCCGCGCTCGACAACGTGAACGCCAAGGTAGGCGTGAATGCCAGTCAGGATAAGACTCGCGACGAAAGGTGCAAGCAAAAAGAGGAAGATGTCCATCCGGTTGTCCTCCGCCTCTAGCGCGTCGAATCAAACGCCTGTTTCAATTTGGCAATATCGTAGTCGAACAGCTTGAAGTAATCGGTGATTTCCTTTTCGCCACCGACGGAAGGGATCAAGACGACGACCTGGCCACCTGTGCTGCGAGCAATCGCGTTTGGTGTTTTTAGGTCAAAGTAGGGCTCGACCGCGATGATCTTCACATTCTCGCTCTTCATCTGCCTAATGAGTTCGACGGTGTGCTGTGGACTCGGCGGAATGCCGGGGCGCGGCTCGACATAGCCAATCACGTTGAGATTGAAATGTTTCGTAAAATTTACCCACGAGCGATGGTAGGTGACGATCTTGCGGCCCGAATACGGCTTCATCTCTTCGAGCCATTTCTGATCGGCTTGCCTGAGGTGCTGCTCAAACGCGGAGTAGCGCTGTGCAAAGTAGGCGGCATCATTGGGACGCATCTGGCTGAATTTGTCCTGAATACCTTTAGCAATGCGCAGACCATTCTGCGGGTCGAGCCAATAGTGAGGATTGCCGAGCGGGTGAACGTCGCCTTCGGCGCGCGTCACCTGGCCAGCGGGCATGTCTAAAATCTGGGCGAAGCGTGAGGCATCGAAATAGCCGGACGCGCCGACCTGGATCCTCGGATTGGTGGATTGAGTGATGAGCGGCGGCAGCCATCCGATCTCGAGTTCGAGGCCAACGACGATCAGCAGATCGGTCTTCCGTAGGTTCAGAAGAAAGCTGGGCTTGGCTTCGACGAAGTGCGGGTCCTGGTAGCCGCGGGCGATCGACTCGACACTGACCTTGTCGCCGCCGATCTCTTGCGCAAGCGCGGCGAGGTCGGTCGTGGCAGTCATGACTTGCAGCGGACCAGCGGCGCGCGAGGACGGTGGCATGATGAGCGCGGCGAATAGCGCAAACACCGCTGCCGCCGTGGCAATGCGAGCTTGTAGCCTATCAGGGTACATATGATCTCCTTGAGAAATCTTAGAAAGGGTGCGCGCCGTGCGCGCCCAATACGAACAGGAATTGGAAGAGAAACTCATTCGCATTTCCGCCCTGGCCGTAGTGGCCGAAGCGGTACTGGCCGCGAATCTGACTGAACTCGCTCGGCCAGTAGGTCAGGATGGTCGAAAAGCCGGTATCGGTCAGTCGTGCATCAGTGGCGCGACCGCTGCGGTCAAAGCGGCCGCCAACGGTCCAACGCCGGTTCACGCGATAGTCGATTGAGGAATACAAGCCGAAAGCGTGCTGTGTTTGAACACCATTGCTGGGGGAGAGCTGATCGCGCGCACTCCAGACAAATTCGTTTCTGAAGAGAATTGAGTTGTAGATGGCGCGGCGCAGCGGTTTCCAGCGTAGCGTAGCGTCCGCACCGTAAAGGGTGGTTACGAAGTTGGAGCCGAGTTCATTATGGCCGCGCGCGTACGATGCGCCGAGATCGAGGTTTGTCGATTCGGTCAGATCCTTGTAGGCGCGCACATGGCCGACAAAGCTGACGTCCTGGCGGCGGTGAGCGGTGAAGACATCGGAAGAATCGCCGCGGAAGACCTGCGCGGTGCCTTGGAGGAACCAGTTCTTCGGCGCCTCTACGAAGCGAGAGAGGGAGAAGCCAGCATCGTTGATGCCATCCTCGCCACCGACGAGATTGTTGGTCACCAGAGGCCGGTCGATGGTTGCGAGTGCGTGAGTGTGCGCAGTGTTCATTTTCCCGAACTCGGCGCGCATCTTGCCGACCCTCAGAAGCAGACCAGCCGGAAGAGCGGTGAATGTCACGTAGCCCTCCTCCACTTCTACGCCTTCCTCACCGAAGGAGATGAATACGTCGGCGCGCGCATAAGGATCGATGATGGCCTGGATGCCGAGTTCCGCTTCGTGGAGTTCGAGCGAACGGGAGGGAGCGACGCTGTTGTGGCCCGCTGCGCCAACGAAGTCGCCGATCAGAGTGATATCCGGGTTAAGGAGCTTCGCGTTGGAGTTAGCTCCGCCGAAGGTTTGTGTTGGCGTAGTCTGCGGAGCTGGCGCAGCGACTGCAGGGCTTGGTGACGTGGTCGGTATCGACGGCGTGCCTGGCTCCGGTTGTGAAGACGTCAGAAGGACCGGCCCGGCTGACGGCGGAGCTGACAAACCCGCCTTGCGCAGTTCCCTCACCTCGCCATGCAGAGCCGCCACTTCGTCGGCGAGGGAACGTACCAGCATCTCAAGAGCCTGGATACGGGTCGCGCTGTCGTCTTGACTGGAACTCACTGCTGCTGGCGAGTTCTTTTTTTCCTGCGCGGCCGGGGCGTCCTGGGCATAGGTAGTAACGACAAAGAGAAGGAGAGCAAGCGACAAACCAATCTTCTTCATGAGACAACTCCTCGCGAATAAGAACACTTCGTGTGTTCAGTAATCGTGCACCGGGGGAAGTCGACTGATTAGAAGATGGGAGGTGCCCGTGGAGAAATGCCACGTGGAAGGTCAAGGGAAACCGGCACGGCTACGGCGAGGACCTCGATCCGATTCGTTAACGGCAAGATGGCAATGCCCGGACCGGGCGGCACGACAACAGAGCTCGCCGTGGTACAGAGTTGGCAAACGGGCGAGCCATAAACGCCCAACATCAGATCGGCACAAATGTGAAATTGTGCCCCGAATAGGATGACCGCGAGAAATACGGTGATAATACGTGTGCGCTGTGTCTGACGCGGCATTTGCTTATCCGGAATGGCCAATTCGAACTCTGACTGATATAGCGTACGCTCGTCCTGCCTTCGACGCAATGACGAGGACTACAAGAGAACGCTCAGCCTCGCCCTGACCTCTGCGACAGTTGCATCGGGTAACGCGCAGATAAACGAGGCTTCGCGAACGCGCCAATCCAGCCTCTTTATCTGATCCGACAAGACTACTCCGCTGACGGGCAAACCGTCCGGGATCAGCACCTCGAATGGATACCCCTTCACCTGACTTGTGATTGGGCAGAGGATGACAAGGCCTACCTTGCGATTGTACTCAGATGGCGAAATGACAACCGCCGGTCGTCGCCCTGCCTGCTCGCGTCCAGCTTGAGGGTTGAGGCTGATCCAGATGACATCCCCTCGTTCCGGAACATACTTCTTCCTGGGATTCACCATGCCTCGCGACCAACCGGACCGCCGGCGTCAACCTCCTGGTGAATGTTATCCTCTGTGACTCCCTCAAGGAGTTGATCGAGCCGGTAACCTTCTTCCCTAACCGGCTTCACCAGCAGACTTCGCCCCTTCAGCGACACCTCAACGAGCGAGTCCTGCTCCAATCGAACTTCCTTCGCGAATGCACTCGGAATGCGCAAGGCCAGGCTGTTTCCCCATTTCTGAATCCGTGTTCTCAAACGACCTCCATCATTCCGTATCTACAAAGAAGATACGACAAGCCTGGCACCATTGCAACGGGCTCACCCCTCAGTCTCTGTGACCTGCGTGCCTCTGTGTTTTCTCCTGTCGCGTCAAAGCTCGCTATTTCTTTCCAATCTGCTTGAGCAGCTCCGCCACGGCCACATCAAGCTGCGAATCCTTGCCCGAATAGCTTTCGCCGACCGGCCGCGTCACCGCAACATCCACCGGCCGCGGATTCATTTCCATCGTTTGGCCAGTATTGTCGGTAATGCGGATGGTGGGCGTCCGAATCGTTGAGCCATCGAGCAGCGTCTGTCCGCCGGTGTAGATGATCCACCCGGCTGTCGGCTCGCCGATTACTTTGCCCAGCTTCAACGTGCGATAGCCTTCCGTGAAGTCCTCCGCATCGCTTAACGAGTGCTGGTTGACCACAAGCACCGTGGGCAGCTCCAACGCGCGTTGCCCGAGCGTGCTGCGTGCCGGCGCCGCGGTCAGGCGACCGCGAGGCGTCATATTCAAATACGGCCGACGAGCCAGCACGTCGATCGCGTACACATTGACGAAGCCGCCGTTGTTATTCCGCACGTCAATCACGACGCCGTCACGCGCGTGATTTTCGACGTCAAGATCCACATAGAGCTGCGCCTGCGACCCCGCGCCCATGTCAATCATGTGCGCATAGCCCAGCCGCCCACCGCTTACTCTCTCGACATATGCGCGCCGCTCCTCCACCCACTGCCGGTAGAGCAGTTGTTTTTCGGCGTTGATGCTGACGGGCATGAGCGTCACGCTGCGCTTGCCCGCGCCGTCTGCCGACGCAGCGACCGTCGCCTCCACGCGCTTCCCCGAGGTGTACGCCATCAGTTCTTCGAGCGCCGTCTGCGGGCCAATTGTTTTTCCATCGACGGTCAGCAAGTACTCGCCCATCTTGATTCCACTCACCGCCGCCGGGCTCAGCCCAATCACTTCCGTTACGCGCAAACGCCCATTGTTCTCATATTCGGCGCGGTCAAATCGCAGCCCCAGCCTTCCGCTTCCCGGTCCTTGCCCACCACCCCCTCCACCCGGCGCTCCGACACCGCTGTGCGAGGCATTCAGTTCGCCGACCATGAGGTTCAGCAACCGCCGCATCTCGTCCGGTGTGGCGGCACCCGCGATTCGCGATGCGTAAGCGTCGTGCACTGCATTCCAATCGACACCGTGAAATTTCGGGTCGTAGAACGTGTCGCGTTTGATCGCCCACGCTTGTCGGAACACGGCCATTTTCTCTTGTTGGAAATCTACGTCCATTTCGGCCGTGACGTTGATGGGCCGCGACTGCCGCGTTTCAACGTTGATCACCTGCACACGCCCGCCGCCGAGGAAGTACACCTCTTTACCGTCCTGCGTGAATTGCGCAGCCGACTTGTTTTCCGCCGTCGAGGTCAACTGCCGCGCCACGGCCGGTTCGCGTGACAACTCGTCGTACGGATAGCTGTACAGATTCGTCTGGTTGGCCACCGACGCGCTCAGCAGCAGCGTCTTCCCATCCGGACTGATGATGGCCCGGCCTACGTCCACCCCCACATCGATGATCTGCAACCGGCGGCGAATGTCTGCGAAGTCCACTTCCACCGGCTTCGTACTCGGTTTGACCGCGGATACTTCCCCTCCGCCCGCTCCCCCGCCTCTGGTGTCGGGCGCATTGCCTGGCGGACGGTTCGGCCGATCCTGAAACAGCTCTTTGAATTGGTCTTCGCGAAACTTCGGCGTGCGCGGCACAAGGTTGACGCGCGCCAGCATCCCATTTTCCGTGCGTTGCGCCGAGACAAACAACAGATAGCTACCGTCCGGGCTCCACACCAGCGAGCCGCCAGAGGTGTTGGAGAGGAACGTCAGGGGCTTCGCTTCGCCACCGCCTGCCGGCGCCACGAACACATTGCGAAACCCTTTATTGGAATGCGAGAAGAAGGCCAACCATTTGCTGTCAGGCGACCATACGAGCGGGCTCGGGAAGCGCTTCTCGTCGCTTGTGCTCAACAGTCGCTCCTGCTTCGACGCGATATCGTAGATGCGCACTTCGCGCCCATCTCTCTCGAACGCGATGAACCCTCCATCGGGAGAAAACACGGGATTAGTATCATTGCCTTTGCTCTGGGTCAGCTGTGTCTCCCTGTCGTTCGCAAAGTCATAGAGAAAAAGCTGAGCATCGCCGTCGCGTCCCGATGAATAGACGATCTGCTTGCTGTCCGGCGACCACACCAGGTTTGATTCCGCCGGCACGGTGTACGTCACGCGCTTGGCGTTCCCGCCGTCCTTCGCCGACGCCGCAAATACTTCGCCGTGCACGGTGAACGCGATCTTTTTGCCGTCCGGCGAAAGAACCAATTCCTGGAATTGGCTGGTCAGCGAGAGGTGTTGCGTTTCCGGCGATTGCGGTGCGCTGCGCCGCGTCAGCGGAACCGGCGACGCCTGCCCGCTCGCCGTATCCAGCTTCCAGATTCCGAAATCGCGCTCGAAGACGATCGTTTTCCCATCGTAGGAGATGACTGGCCACAGGACGCGCCCATCCTGGAATTTTGTGATCTGCCGCGCTTCGCTTCCCGGCGACACGCTCTGCGCCCAGATGTTCTGCGCCCCCGAGCGGTCCGAAACGAAATAGACCGTGCGTCCGTCCGCGCTCCACATCGGCCAGACCTGCTTCGCGCCGCCCGCTGTCGAGAGCCGCTGATAGCTTGGCGTCGATCCTTCTTTCACCAGCCAGATTTCGCTCTCATCGATGTGGCTATGCCCCTTGCGCCACCATTGGCCGAATGCTTGATTACCTCGTGCACTGATGGCCAACCTGCCATCCGGGCCGGGCGCTGCAAAAAACTCGGGCGCGTAGCGGTCGCCCGCCACGAGCATGGATGTTCCGCCTTCGCTCGAGACGCGGAAGACGTCGTTCATCCCCGCGATGTCGTAGCTGCTTGACGTGAAGTAGAGCCACTTGCCATCGCGCGACCATGCATCGAGCCACTCCGCGCTGTCCTCAAACGTCATGCGCCGCACTTCGCCCGTCGCGAATGTGTAGACGTAGATATCGCCGTTGCCCGTTCGCGTGGATACAAAGGCTAGTCGCTTGCCATCCGGCGAATAGCGTGGCCGCGAATCGTAGGCCGGGTTCGCGATCAGCAGATGCGCCTCGATAGCCCCGAGCGATGAGCCCGCGGCCAGCGGCGCCGTCCAGATGTCTCCGCCGCTCACAAAGGCAATCTCGGCGCGGTCCGGCGCAATCGCCGGTTCCGAAAAATATGGCACTGCCTTTGTTGTTTCTGGAGGGGTGGGCTTTTGCACTGACGATGGGAGTGCTTGAAGGGGCGGTGCTTGCTTCTGCTGAGCGAAGCTGGAGGACTGCGCACCGGGAACTTGCACACAAATCATCGCGACCATCAGGAAGGACGCAAATCTCTTCCGCAGAGCTGGCATGGTTTTTCTCCAAAAATGCGTGGGCATTGTAAATCAATTCGTGGCAGCCTGGTGGCGCCGCTAACGCCGAAGGTCGGGGCTTTTCCCCACGCGGTCACAAACCAATCGTGTGCTAGCCGATATATGCCGTCATCTCGCTCGCGACCACCCATTTGTCCCCTACCCTGTTTAGCAAGACGTAGCGGCACCACCCCCATCGATGCCATAAAGACTTGTCGGTGGTCACCTGCCCGGAGCCGCAGCCGTGGGTAGCATGTTGCGAATTGCCGCGATGCGCCAGCCACTCTCGGTTCGCTTCAGCACCAGCGTCGTCCACATCTGCCGGGTCGCGCCCCCGGCGAGTGCCGTCAGTTCGTAGCGCCCGTCGGCGATTGCCACCTCGGTCGTAATGAACCGGACGGACTCCACCGTGATGCTGCGTCTTCCTCCCGTGCTGCGCGAACTCTCCATTGTGCCGCGGACCACCGCCTCGCGCCCCCTCCGCCATTCGCCTGACGACACCAGCTGATCGGCATCGCTCATGAATAGAGCCTCGACGGCCGTCGGGTCGATCCGCTCCCGGGCGTCAACATATTTACTCACGATCTCCCGAACCGCGGCCTCATTATTGCCGCGGACGCTGTTTTGTCCGAGCGAAGGCGCGATGGAAACGATACACCAGAGGACTAAGAACTGTGCGAACATAACACCTCCAGAGACACTTCAAGTGAAGTGCGAAGCAGACTCTAGTTGATGACCTTTAGGGCTCCATGCCTGGTGACTATTCCTTCGCCAAGTGTCCTGGGACTTGGAAATCGGCAACAAGTGACGCGTGGTCCGGAATCGCGAACCACTCGTCGGTATCCAGAGCCTCGCATGAAATGAGCGTCGCCAAGAGCTTCGGTGACGATCTCTTGAAGTGGGCCTTCTGATCATCATTACGCGAGCCAATATCCCACACGCCCAAAGTGGATGGAAACAAAATAACTATCTTATCTCGATTCTTATCGACCCTCCGGCATTTTACTGCTCTTGGCGCCGGCATCCATCAGTTGATCGACTCCGGGGAACCCGCCTGTGATATCTTCTGGCCGACGCTCAAGCTTTTACAACCATTGACCGAATCGCCGCTTCAGAACCACGCCGAACTGTGTTTGGAGGATGATACCGCCGGATGAGCAAGCCTATTGTTGTCTTCATCGCCGCCAGAGATCCGCGCCAGGGTATGGGTGGGCACAGCAGTTACGTTCGCGTGCACGCCCGCGCCGCGCTGCGCGCCGGCTTCGAGCCGCACATCTTTTGCGCCTCGTCCGAGACGGGTGTGGCGGAGACCGAATTCGGTATTGTTCATCTGGTGCGGACAGACCTCCTGCCACATCGAACCATCGAAGCCGGTTTGCGTAAGAAGATCCTCTTCTGGACCGCTCCGTTCGTGACGGCGGCGATTGTGCGGTTCCTTTCAACCAGACAAGGCCCGCATCTGATTCACGGCATCTCGGCCTGGGGCTGCAGCGGGGTTGTTGCGGCCGAGAGATTGCGGCGACGGGGTGTCAAGACGGTGGTGATCAACAGTCATTACACGACCATCGAGCATGAATATGAGGGTAGGTTGCGCGGAGTTGACCGATCCTACGGACGCGCGCAGCGGCTGCTGTGTCGGGCGGAATTGTTTTGGATGGAACTCGTGATCCGGCGCTGTGAGCGTGTCACCTACACCCAGCCACGGCTAGTGCTGGTCAACTATGAAGCGGTGCGGCAACGCTTCTACGATCAATACGGGCCTGGTGCGGAGGTGCGCTCCGTGCCTTACGCTTCGGAGGCGGCGTTCCTGCATGCCGAGACA
Source organism: Acidobacteriota bacterium (assembly GCA_031401095.1). Taxonomy (GTDB): domain Bacteria; phylum Acidobacteriota; class Blastocatellia; order RBC074; family RBC074; genus JANNRD01. The sequence goes on along the minus strand of JANNRD010000455.1, from coordinate 2,634 downwards.
AGAGAGATCGCGGCTCCTCCTCCTCCGCTCGCCGCGCTGCGGCCGGCGGACGCACCGTTGATCGTCTCGGTCTCACGGCACGATCCGCGCAAAGGAATGCCGGTGTTGCTGCTCGCGTTGGCCGAACTGCGCGATGCGGGCGTGCGCTTCCGGGCTTGTTTGGTAAGCGGCGGACAATACCTCGACGCCGACCGGCGCCTGGCCGAGCAATTGCGCCTGGGTGATCAGGTGGCGTTGACGGGTTGGGTGCCCGAGCCATTTCACTATCTACAGCACGCCGATGTTTTCGTGTTGCCCTCGCTACAAGAAGGGAGCGGGTCGCTGGCCCTCCTCGAAGCGCTACAAGCCGGAGCCGCTATCGTCGCTTCCGATTTGGACGGAATCCCGGAAGACGTGACCGACGGCGAGAGCGCATTGCTGGTGGAGCCGGACAACGTTGATGCCTTGAGCCGGGCCCTGAGTCGGGTAATCACCGACACCGCGCTGTGCGAGCGGTTGCGGCAGCGCGCCCGCGCGACGTTCGAGGCGCGGTTCTCTGCCGACGCCTTAGCGGCCGCTTTGCGCGATATCTACGCGGAAGTGGGTTTTACCATGGAGTAATGGTGGTTGATGACCAGTACTGCATCTTGCGCGAGGGACCACAAATCGGTGACATCGGTCACACGCGACACCGCGTTCGGCGCATCACTTGCGTGCTGGACTTCTCCTCTGGTCCGCGAAGGCCTGCGCGATTTTCACCGCAATGGAGAACGTGTCCGCGTGTGAGATGTTTGACGTCACGGAGACGACGATCCCGTACTCGGGGAACGTCATGAAAGAAGCCACCATCCCGCCCAGCGAGTCTCCGTCGTGTCCGACCAGGCCAGTTTGTTTACCCTTCAGCGCGACGGTCTCGAGGTCCCAGCCAAGACCGTAACCCGTCTCCTGCCCCGAGGCCAGTCGCTGTGGCGTCTGGAGTAATTGAACCGTGGCAGGTTGCAGGAGCTTGCCGCTGCTGATCGCCATCGCGAAGCGCACCAGGTCGGATGGGGTGGACAGGAATACGCTGGATCCCGCGTAGCAGGAATAGTCGACCTGGCGTATCAATTGCAGGCCGTAGCGGGGCTCCTCGATGAACCTCGGGAAGTAAGAAGTCGCTCGATCCGGAATCGGCTCCGTCGCTGAGTCGGCCATCGTTTCGTTCATGCCCAACGGCTCGAAGATCTGCTTCCGCATGAACGCCAGGAACGGCTCTTCCGCGGCGGTTTCGACGGCCGCGCTCACAACGATCCAGCCGTAGCTCGAATAGTGGTATTTGGTCCCCGGCTCGAACAGCAGCTTACGCTCGTAGCCCTTGAAGAACTTCAGCGCGTCGACCGGCCGCTCGCAGCGCTCCGTAAACAGCGGCCCCTCGTCCCCACCGTCGTTCGCGACGCCCGCCACATGCCCCATCAACTGGCGCAATGTCACGGGCCACTGATGCTGAGGGAACTCAGGCACGTACGTCTGAATCTTGTCGTCGAGCTTCAGCCGACCTTTCTCCAGCAGCAGGCCGGCCGCGGCCGAGGTGAGCGCGGTCGAGGCGGTGCCGATCCTGAACCGCGTATTTGGCGCGACGGGAACGCGGTTCTCGAGATCCGCCCAGCCAAAGCCTTCGGCCCACACGATCTCGCCACCGACACCGACAGCAACCGACAGCCCGGGCAGGCTGTGCTCGATGAGACCCGCAAGGGCGATCTGCCGCCCCTGCTCCACGGCGCCGCCCCACTTTGGCAGCGGGGTCGAATCCGTCACGGATGGCACGTCCTGGGGGTTCGGGTGCAGGGGCGGAGTGGCTCTCATATACGCCCAAAGCCCCAGGATCGCAGCGCATAGCAGACCGGCGGCGAGGAGGATCAGGCCGAGCCAGGTCTGCGCACTCTTCGACATGTTTCCTTCTCTCAATTCTTAGTCTTCACGGTCTCTGAAGTCGTGCGCCACGATCTTTCAGACCTTGTCCCGACGGAAGCGCGCCGTAATCATGCCAGCTGAAAGGTGTCGCGATCGACCGGGCTGAATTCGAGAGCCTCGCCACGCGTGCGTGCCCCAACATTCTTATGACGACTATTTCTCCTTCGTGAAAACCCTCTGCCCACTCCCCCGTTTCATGATCATCTGGTTTTTCGCGGCGTCGAATTCAAAAACAACCCCCACACTTAATTCAAACCTGTTCTCCGCTGTCGCGTCGAGCGGGGCAGCGGATTCCTCACCCGGCTGCACGTAAAGCGTGGCACCTTTTCTCGTGATCGTAAATTTCCGGGGGACTTCCGGGCTCGAATAAACTCCGACGTATTTGTCCAAAACTTCAGGGCTGACGGCAATCGTTTCGAAGGAGGGAATCTGAAACGGTTTGTTGTAGTAAATGTCGATAGCGCCGTTCACAATATTGACCACGGGAAAAACCTTTGCGTTCGTAGTGTAGGCGACCGCCAGCTTTTCTTCCGGCAGATAAGCCAGCCACGCTCCATAGTTGTCGGCCCCGCCGGTGTGCCCGTAGAAGGTCTTGCCGGCGAACGTGAAGGGTTCCATTCCCAACCCGTCGCCGTCCCTTATCGTTTTCATCTGATTGAGGCTCTCCTGAGAAACCAATTTCAGGTCAAACAGCGCCTGGATGAA
>JANNRD010000454.1:0-2713 GCA_031401095.1 Acidobacteriota bacterium | reverse complement strand
GCGGGATTCTAGCACCGCCTCATTCGGCATACCAGTAGCTGCACGAGGAAGGCGATGGCAGAAGATGGGTCAAAGACGACAGGGACGTGAACGACAGGAAGGACGACAAGAACAGTAGCCAGGCCGCGGGCCGTACCAACGGGTTCCAACTCCGGGGGGCCTTACGGCCCTTATTGTCCTTGATCTCACTTCACAAAAAGCTGGGCTACCGGCTTTCCCGCCTGCGGGTTTTGCTCGCTGTAATTGAGATTCAAAAGGCGGCAGAGGGTTGCGGCCACCTGGTTTTGAAAGATTGTCTCGGTGCCTTTCCATTCGCCGCGGAGTTGCACATCCGGGCTGAGAAAGGCCATCCATATGTACTGCGCTTCAGGCACCTTTTCGCCGTGGTCGGTCCAGTCTCTGATCGTCTTTCCACGACCATGATCAGTGGTGACGACGATGGATGTCTTGCCCTTGTAGCGCGGTGAGCTTTGCAGGAAGTCCCAAAGTTCCTTGAACTGCCGATCATTGCGCGCCAGTGAATCGAGGACATGACCATAGTCGCCGTCGTGCGCCCAATCATCGGTTTCGCCCAATGCGATGTGAAGCACGCGTGGCTGATAGGTCTTGAGGTGGGTCATGGCGAACCGGACCGTGAAGTAATCGAACCTGACGCTGTCCCAGGGGCTGAGCCGCTCGTTTTGAAGGCGGCTGAGCACTCGGATCTCGGGGTCCGGATGCTCGTAGGGCTCGTGCCCGGCATTGATGGTAATCGCGCCTTCTTCGTGCTCGGCAATCCAGTTGAAGACATCCCACGAGCCGAATGAAGCGACCTGTTTTGAATTCAGTTTGAGCCTGATCTTAAGAAACTCGAGCACACTTGGATACGGATTTCGCTTCCGGTCGTTGCTGCTGATCACATCATCGTGCGCCTGACCCGTCAGGATTTCGGAATAGCCGGGATAAGAGAACCACATCTTGTTTGTAGTCATGACCGCGCTGCCAAGGCTCCGATTGCCTGCGATCGAGCCGTGCTCTTTCATGAGTGTGCCCCAGAAAAACGGCATCAACTTGAGTCGCCGCTCTTCCGGCGTTTGAGCCCAGTACTTCTTGTAGAGTGCAGTCTCCTCCACCTTGCCGCTGCGGGTCTTATCCTTCAGGATGTCGAGGTCGAGACCGCCGAAAACCTCCTGCGTCCGCGCGCCATCGAGCGTGATCAGGATCACGTTCTCCGTCTTTCCCTGGGCAAAGGCAGCGCCGCAGAGCGACAAAAGAACAACCAATCGCAGGCAGAAACGTGTGCATCTCATCGGACTTGAATCCCCCAGGTTTTGTAGGGCTTGTGTTGAAATTGAACTGCGAAACTATCAGGCGAGCAGCAAATCAGGCCAGCAGCACATCAGGGTCGTGCAAAAGTCTTCGTCAATCCTTCTTGAGAGGTGGCCTTGTTCTTACCCGCTCGTTCCACTTTCGGTGCTCGCGAGTTCCCATCTGTCACCGACATTCTACTCCCAGGATGGTCGGAGACACCATGCCTGGACGGTGACGGCCGGGGCGGTCCTGGCGGAGAGGACCCTTCCTCGCGGGCCAAGTTTGACTTGGTAGAAACCAGCCGCTAGATTGATTGCTGCATCGTTGGTGTCGCTATGCTGTCTTTGATCACATCGTGTCCGCGCTGTGGACTTGCGTTTGAGGCTGTCAACGGGCCCGCGTGTCCGAGCTGTCAAGAGCCCCCCGCCGGAGCCGCGAAACCGCGTCGGATTGGGATTGCCTTTCTGGTCTGGGTTGCGAGTGTCGGCGCGCTCTTCCTGTTTCAGATTCTCGCCTTGCTGATTTACCTTGGAATCAGAATGGCGATCCTTCATGAGCCGCCGACTCTGCAGCTGACACCCGGGCTTGCCCTGGTCAGTTTGGCCGGGACGATGGTCGCGCACCTCGCCACCCTCGCATTTTGCTGGTGGGTTGTGACATCAGGTGGAGTAATCCCTTTCTTCGCGACTCTGGGCTGGCGCTGGCATCATCAGTTCAAATGGGTGCACGCGGTCGCGTTGGCATTCGCGATGCTGCTACTCGGTTTCGCCTTCGAGCGCTGGTTGCCTAACGGCGAGACGGACTTCGAGCGACTCCTGCAGCTTTCGTACTCGGTGCGGGTTGCCGTTGCGCTACTCGCGGTGCTCAGCGCGCCACTCGTTGAAGAGGTTGTTTATCGCGGTGTGCTCTACTCTGCGGTCGCTGAAGCAAAAGGCTGGAGAGTTGCAGTCTCGGTGGTGACGATCCTCTTCGCGCTGGTTCACGCTCCCCAGTATTGGGGGAGCCCCGCGGCGATTGCTGCGATCGTCTCGCTGAGTCTGGTCTTGACCCTCTTGCGGGCAGCTACCGGGCAACTTCTGCCTTGTGTTGCGGCTCATTTCATTTTCAACGGCGTACAGGCGATCATCTTGCTGGTCTCGCCACCCGGTCGCCCGGAGACGACGACGGCCGCAGTTGTTTGCGCTATTGGTCGGTCCCTTGGACTCGACTTTTGAGAAGAGGAGGAGTGGTGGTCGACTTCTTCGGGATGATGGAAAAACTACAGGTCATGCTTGATAGCACTGATGTTGAGGTCAAAACGAAGGATGGACGAAGCTTTCGCGGCAAGATCGACAACCTGCGAAGTACTCAGCCCTTCAGCAAACCCGCTGTCAAGATCCGCAGTAGCGATGGGAAGATCACCAAGATACTCTTCGCTGACATC
>JANNRD010000453.1:0-1946 GCA_031401095.1 Acidobacteriota bacterium | reverse complement strand
CGAGCCACGAATGGTCGCAGGCAATCCGCTCCCGAACGACATCGTGAAGTGTCAGTTGAAGCCCATCAGTTACGCTGACTTCAAGCAGAGTTTTACACCTCAGCAGAAGGCTCGCCTGGTCGCTGTATTCCCAACCGGCGTTTGTGACTTTAGCAAGCCCGGCGTTGAGCAGGTTCCGTTGAAGGGGAGCTACCGCCGCTACTAATGGAGCGGTAACACGCTTTGACGACGCCTGTAATTGCGTCGTCGAGAAGCGTCAGGTACCTTGGTTATGAGGTGACACGGTTGGCACCACGAGGGAGCAACGATGGCGAAAAAGAGGCATCCGCGGCGCGAGGGTGAACTGATGAGGAGACGACAGTTCCTCACCTCGTCTGCGCGAATTCTCGGAGGGACCGCGACGGGACTGATTTTTCCCAGCCTGGCCGCGAGTTCGATAGCAGCACCCGCCGGGGAATTCACGACGCCAGTCAAGACGACAACCGGCAAGGTTCGGGGCCGGAGGGTGGACGGGGTCAACGCATTCAAGGGAATCCCTTACGGCGCGCCGACAGGCGACTCAAACCGGTTTCTGCCCCCTCGACCGGCGGAACCGTGGACTGGTGTACGTGATGCCTTTGAGTTTGGGCACTACGCTCCCCAGTCGAGCCGACAACGCGGCATCAAACAGCGACAGTTCTTCAGCGTCCTTGGCGCCACAAAACAGGGTGATTCAAGCGAGGATTGTCTCTATCTCAATGTCTGGACAAAGGGGGTTAATGACGGGCGCAAGCGTCCTGTCATGGTGTGGATCCACGGTGGCGGCTACGACCAGGGCACAGGCGGCTCGATCGGGTACGATGGCGCCGCGCTTGCATTACATCAGGATGTCGTCGTGGTCAGTGTCAATCACCGCCTCAATGTACTTGGTTATCTCTTTCTAGGTGAAGTTGGTGGAGCTGAGTTCGAGGGAGTGGCCAATGTGGGTCAGTTGGACCTGGTCGCCGCCCTGCGATGGGTTCAGGAGAATATCGAGGCGTTTGGTGGCGACCCGAACCGCGTTCTCATCTTCGGTCAGTCTGGTGGTGGCGGCAAGGTCTCAAATCTTCTGGCGATGCCCGCGGCCAGGGGACTTTTCCATCGGGCCGTGATTCAGAGCGGTGCGAGTTTGAGGAGCGGAGTCCGTGATGCCGCGAGTCGCGCCGGAGAACAGGTCCTGAAGGATCTCGGCCTCAAGGCCGGGCAGGGTCGGGAACTTCAAAAGGTCCCGCTTGATAAGCTTATGGCTGCGACTGCTGGTGGAACAGGTGGAGGCCGAGGCCTCGGTTTCGCCCCTGTCGTTGACGGAACCGTCCTTCCGGGCCATCCCTTCGATCCAGTCGCCACCGCCGTCTCGGAAAACGTGCCCGTCATCGTCGGCTACACACGAACCGAGAGAACCGTTTATCAAATTGACGATGCTTCATATGGCAAGCTCGATGAAGCAGGTCTTCTCGAAGGCGCCCGGAGGCTCCTTGGTCCCGCAGCTGAGAAGGTGATCGATCTCTATCGTCAAAGGTCGCCGAAAGCAACACCCTATGAACTATCGACGAATATCTCGTCGGATGCTGGAGGAATGAATTCCGTTCGACTTGCCGAACGTCGGGCGGCATTGAAGAAGGCGCCAACTTATCTCTACGTGTTTGCGTGGGAGACGCCGGTCATGGGCCTCCGCGCCCCGCATACGATCGAGATTCCTTTTGTCTTCAATCATATTGAACTCTGCGAAAGCATGGTCGGCCCCGTCAACGCGGAGATGCGAAAGCTGGAGGCCGCAAGCGCCGGAGCATGGGCATCACTCGCGCGAAATGGTGCTCCACACCATAGATCGCTCCCAAACTGGCCAGCCTACACGCCCGAAGGACGCTCGACCATGATTTTCGACGCCCCGTGTCGCGTCGAAAACGACCCGATCGCTGAAGTAAGGC
>JANNRD010000452.1:0-14840 GCA_031401095.1 Acidobacteriota bacterium | reverse complement strand
CAAACAACGTACTTCGGCCTCTTGGACTCCTTCGGAACAAAACTCCATTTCAAGCCAGTCGGGAAGCCGGCACCACCTCGGCCGCGAAGAGCCGACTTCTTAACCTCATCAATCACTTGATCCGGCGAAAACTCCTTGAGTGCTTTCGCCAGTCCCTGGTATCCGCCGGTCTGCAGGTAGACATCGATGTCGCAGGCACCGCCCTTCAAGTCAAATCTTGTTGTCAGGACTTTGGTCATAAGTGATCTACGAGAACACGCTATTACAACTGCGCGCCTTGCCTATGTGAGTTTCTCAACAATCTCATCGAGACGCGCGGTTGTGACGCGCTCGTGATAGTCAAAATTGACCTGCAGGACTGGAGCGAGATCGCAATACCCAAGGCACTCGACTTCCTGAACCGTAAACTTGCCGTCAGCAGTCGTCTTGCCGACCTCAACACTGAGCTTGCGGCAAAGGTGATCGGTCATGTCTTGAGCCCCATTGAGCATGCACGAGATGGTCCGACAAACCTGCAGTTTGTACCGGCCGACGGGCCGCCGCGAGTACATTGAGTAGAAGGTGACGACCTCTTCAACCTCGTTGACCCGCATGTCGAGACGTCGTGCGAGGTAGACAACATCCTCGTCGGTGACGTACCCGTGCTCCTCCTGGGCGACAAACAGCGCTGGCAGGATCGCCGATCTCTTGACCGGATAGTGCGTCAATAACTCGTCGATCTTCTTCTCGTTCGTCTCGGTATACATAGTTCTTCTCTGGGTCGCACATGCTACCGGTCGACATCTCCCAGCACGATGTCGATGCTGCCAATGACGGCAACGACATCGGCCAACAGTTGTCCGGCCACCATTCTTGGGAGCGCCTCGAGATTGACAAAGGACGGGGCTCGAACACGGACGCGATATGGCCGCTCCTTACCGTCGCTGACGACATAGAAGCCAAGCTCACCCCGAGCTGACTCAATCGGAAAATAGACCTCACCGATCGGAACCGTAAACCCCTCAGACGCGAGCAGGAAATGATGAATCATGACGTCGATATGCTGCTTCATGAGGTCGCGTGTCGGGAGCTTCAGCTTCGGGTGGTCGGACATGATTGGTCCGGGCTCGCTCAGTCGATTGAGGGCCTGCAGACAGATTTTGACGCTCTCTTCGATCTCGTCCATTCGCACAAGGTAGCGCGACCAGACATCACCGTCGTGATAAACCGGGACATTGAAGTCATAGGTCTCATATCCCGAATACGGCTCAGATTTGCGAATGTCCCAATTGACTCCGCTGCCCCTGATCGATGGACCCGAAAGGCCCCATTCGATGGCGTCCTCGGCATTGATCCGGCCAACGCCGCGCGTCCGTCGCTGGAATATCCTGTTCCCGGTAACGAGCTTTCTCGCCTCAGAAGTGAATTTTGGAAACTGTTTCAAAAAGGCGGCCATGAGCCCTGGAAACTCGGGTGGCACATCCCACCGGCAGCCGCCGACGACGAAGTAGCTTTGATGAAATCTCGCTCCCGTCGCGCATTCAAAGAGGTCGAGTATCTGTTCGCGCTCGGTAAAGGCATAGAAAAATCCGGTCATGGCTCCCATGTCCATGACGTGGGTTCCCCACCAGACCAGATGTGATGAGATGCGGTTGAGCTCGGTGAGAAGGACTCGAATCACCTGGGCGCGCGGTGGCGCCTCGACTCCGAGCAGCTTCTCAACTGCAAGGCAATATCCAAGATCGTTCCCCATGGAGTTGAGATAGTCCATGCGACAGGTGATGGTCACTACCTGCTGCCACTTCTCCTTCTCCATGGTCTTCTCCATGCCGGTATGGAGGTAGCCGATATCCGGGCGTGCTTCAATGACGGTCTCGCCGTCGAGAACCAGCTCGAGCCGCAAGACTCCGTGTGTCGACGGGTGTTGGGGGCCAAGCGAAATCGTCATCCTCGTATCGGCAAGCGGGTCAGGCCGGCGGAGGGCGCTGATCGAAGAAGTCTGAAGGATGATCTCTTTGGTTTGCATGGTCTTGGTCGAGCTCACTGACCTCCGGCCGACGCCGTCTCATGGCCGAAGCCCGGATTCAATAACCCTTGATCGGAAAGTCCTTGCGCAGCGGATGCCCTTCATAGTCGGCAGGCATGAGGATGCGTCTCAGGTCCGGGTGACCGTCAAAGGCGATTCCGAACATGTCGTACACTTCTCTCTCATGCCAGTTTGCCGTGGCCCAGATGCCGCTCACCGTTGGCGCGTGCGCGTCATCCTCCGTGAGGTAGAGTTTGACTCTCAGTCTGTGATTGAGCGGTAACGAGTAAAGATGGTAATTGACGGCGAAGCGCGGGCTGGCAAACTCTCCGAGGTCCAGACCTGAAAGATCGCTCAGATAGTGAAAGCCAAATTTCGGGTCGTGTTTGAGAAAGGTCAGCAATTCCAGCAAACCGTCGCGACGGGCGACGACTGTCACTTCGCCAAGAGCCTCGATGACAGCATCAATGGCGCCGGCGAAGGCGGTCCTGAGGATGGAGACATCAGCGTAGCGCGAGGTCTGAGGCGCCCTGCTCGAACCGTCAGCACTTTGCACGTTGGGCTCCACCCTATCTCGATCGTCAGCGTCCGCCATGGCTTCTCTCTCGGCAAATGGAATCAGGCAACGTTCTCTGTGCCCTCTGGAAAGCTGTGAATATCGCGGACTGACTCGCGCTCGATCTTCTCCTGCAACTTCATGATCGCGTATATCAAGCCCTCAGGGCGGGGCGGACACCCCGGCACAAAGACATCCACCGGGACGACTTTGTCGACGCCTTGAACAATGGCGTAATTATTGAAGACACCGCCGGCTGAGGCGCAGACACCCATCGAAATGACCCATTTAGGTTCCGGCATCTGATCATAGATGCGCCGGAGAACTGGCGCCATTTTGATTGAAACGCGCCCGGCGACGATCATGACGTCCGCCTGGCGAGGGCTGGCGCGAAAGACTTCTGCGCCGAAACGGGCCACATCGTGCCTCGGATCGGTCATCGCCATCATCTCGATGGCACAACAGGCGAGGCCGAACGTAGCAGGCCAGAGGCTCGACTTTCGAGCCCAGTTGATCAGTGCATCGAGCTTCGTCGTCAGGACGTCGGGCATTGCATTGCCGATTGTTGTCTCAAGTCCCATTTGAGTTGTCTCTTTCTGCCAGTGGAGCGGCGTCGGAAGCTCAGCCGCGATTCCACTCGAAAAGCCCCTTTTTCCAGACGTAGATGTAGCCGACGAGAAGCACTGCAATAAAGATCATCATCTCGAAGAAGACAAATGGGCGTGATATCTGTTGGCAGAGACTCTTGAAGACAACGGCCCACGGAAGGAGAAAGACTGCTTCGATATCGAAGAGGATGAAGAGCATGGCTACGAGGTAGAACTTCACCGAAAAGCGCTGTTGCGCCGATCCGACGGGATCCATCCCGCATTCGTAGGGAATGAGCTTGGCCCTCAGGTTGCGACGACGCCCCATGACATGCGAAACACCAAGGTTTAGTGCGCCAAACCCAAACGCGATCGCGAAAATGATGAGGATTGGAAGGTACTCTTTCATCTCAACCCTTGATCGTCAATTGCCTGTTATTCTGCCACTCCAGCTACCACTTGAAATGGGACGGAAAGGCGCTCCCTCACTTACCGCTTCACGGGCAAAGCGGCCTCGCCATTTTCAAGATTGAGAAGAATAGTACAATCTTATTCGCGGCGCAAGGAAAGCAAGAAAACGACCATCGCAGTGGGGGGGGCAGGCGGAGCCGCGAAGTCGCGAAAAGGGGGGGCGCCTCTCCCGCTACGAGCTCGTCGCTTCGCGTGAGCCTTCTCCTTCTTGTCTGAGGCAGGAAGCCAGGAAAGCGTGGAGTCTCGCGGAGTTTACTGGCGGGCGACATCGGTACCGTCCCGGACCGGAAGCTCGGATCCTGCTGCAACCTCAGCAAGTCGGGGCCACGCGGTTGTAAACTAAAGGTGGCCTTTGACTTGACACCTTTTCTGGCGGGGTGCTAACGTACTCTTGAGCTTCTCCCCCACTCAGGCCGATCTTAACGGTCGTCGAGGCAAGGCCTCCGAAGTTACCCTGAATTTTATGGAAACGGACACCACGCCAGCCCCCCTCGATACGCGCAGTCGGGAGATGCTTGCCTTGCTCATCCGCGCACATATCGCGAAGGGCGAACCCGTCGGCTCGCGAACGATTTCAAAACTGACGCGCGAAGGGCTCTCTCCGGCGACCGTCAGAAATATCATCGGCGATCTTGAAGAGGCAGGTTATCTCGAGCAACCACACACGTCGGCCGGCCGGGTTCCGACCGATAAGGGCTATCGGTTCTATGTCGATCACATCCTCGAGCAGACCCGTCTCTCGGAATCCGACGAAAACACTATTCAGTTGGGCCTCTTTGGCGATCGATGGCCAAGCGCTGAACAATTGATGTCGCGTGCATCGCATCTGCTCTCACGCTATTCCGACAACGTCGGAATCGTTGTGCTCCCGAGTCTTTCTCACGACGTCATCAAGCATATTGAGTTCGTCAGGCTGAGCGATGAACAGATCTTGGTGATCACGGTCTCGCGCACGGGCATCGTCCAGGATCGGTTGATCCGCGTGGTCGAGGGCTTTACTCAGGGCGATCTCGATCGGACCGCGCGCTACGTCAACGCAAACTTCGTCGGCATGACCCTGCTCGGCATTCGGGAGGAACTCCTCAAGAAGTTGTCCGAGGAGAAAGCGCTTTACGACCGACTCCTTCAGAACGCGATCCTGCTCTGCGAGAGCGGCCTCGGCGAAGGAATCCAGTCAGGGCGGGAAGTCTTTGTCGAGGGAACCTCGAACATCATCACCAAGCCTGACTTCGCTGATACGGAGAGAATGAGAGAGCTCTTTCGCATCTTCGAGGAAAAGACGAAGCTCGTAAGACTGCTCAACGAATGCGTCGCGCCGTTTTCACGTCAGACTGTCGGCGTGCGAATCGGTGGCGAAACCAGCATCCCGGGCCTGCACGGGTGTGCTGTCATCACGTCGTCCTACAGTTATGGCGATCAGGTGTTCGGCAGCCTCGGCGTCCTGGGCCCAATGAGGATGGAGTACGCGCGCACAATTAGCGTCGTCAGCTATATCGCCAGAATACTTGAGCGAGCCCTCAGCGAGATCCCAGACTCGACACGAAACTGATTCCCTTCTAAACTGCAAAAGAGCCATCGCAAACGGCACGGCTTCCGCTGGGGACGACGGAGCCCTGACGATTCGGGGCCTTGTTTTCTTGTCTTGTTGCCGCGTCCTGATATAACATTCTCAGACGCTGTTATCAGGCTAACTTTGAAGGGGTATCACCGACGTTAGCTGACCAGGTTTTGCGGGATACCCACTGATTCAACCTGGGAGATTCGAATCCGCATGGTGCACCGTTCGGCCCGTGGTGGGCACAAGACAACTTACCGGGCAGGCTGACATGCTCCTCACGGTCGCGCACCTGCCCGAGTTGGAGGCAGTGATGGGCAAGCGACTGACCGACCGCGAGAAACTATTTTTCAAACTCGACCGTCTCTCGGACAATGAGGTGCAGGAGCTCCTCGAGTACGTCTCGATCATGGAATCCATGAAGCCTGACAACTCCGAAGAGAGGGCGATCGAGGATGAGTTGTTGATGCTTCTGGCTTCTGCTCGCGAAAACCGCCGGGCGCGACAGGTCTATGAATGGGAATACTCTCGGCGCCAGGCCGAGACCAGACCTTCGCACACGCGTCCGTGAGGGATACCATTTTGACCTCACTCTCAAGTGGCGCATCCGCTTTTTCGCGGGAAACTGCGCGGTCGCGGAGCCAAAGGATGCACGACTCGCAGAAACAATCCTGCTCAGGACAAGAAGCTAGACATCGTTTCCACTGTTGACTATCATCAAAGAGACCTCGAGAGGGTGTGGATGAGCCGGCGCTCTGAGTTTCTGTGCGACCTCAACGCGAATGGAACAACAGAATATTTGTTGAGGTGGTGGTCGGGCAGGCGGAGAAAGAAGTATTTTTGTTGAGGCTAGACTGAGATGAGAATCGATAGCGGCCGTTTTGACTGCGCGAAAAGGTTATCAGGCGGGTTTCTCTCGCCGCTATGTGTGCTGGCACTAATGCTTGTGTTATCGACGTTTTCGGGTCAGGCCTCTTCGGTTGACGGTAAGACCGGTGACTCTCCCCGGGCCGGCACGGAGTCGCCAGCGATCAAGAACTTCGGCAGGATCAATGAGCATTTCTTTCGAGGAGCGCAACCGCGCCCAGAGGATTATCCCGTTCTGGCCAGGCTTGGAGTGAAGACCATCGTCGACCTTCGAGACGACCCGCTGGGCTACGCCCGGGACGCCGCAAAGAGCGCCGGGTTGCGATATATCAGCCTTCCTTTGAGTGATCGTGAGTATCCGGTGGCCGGTTCGGCTGAGAGGTTTCTCTCGATCGTCCGCGACAGTTCTAATTGGCCAGTCTTTGTTCACTGTGCCGGAGGTCGTCACCGGACGGGCGTCATGGCCGCAGTCTATCGAGTGACGGTCGAAGGTTGGGATATTGACCAGGCTTATCGAGAGATGAAGGATTACGACTTCTACACGCGTTGGGGCCACCAGGCCATGAAGGACTTCATTTTTGACTACTCCGCACGATTGAGGGAGCGGCTGCAGACCGAACTGGTGCCGGCGACGCCAGCAAACGCGCCTGAGGAGGCTACTGAGACCGGGAAGCCGCAGTAAGGCTACGACGCCACGAGACGCCAGATTTCCTCTCCGCATACCGTCCGCATCCTGTCCATATCGGGCCCCCTAGATTTCCCATTCGCTGTCGCTGCCAGTTTGGTTTTGATCGCCAAAGAATCTCTCGACATCTTCAATCTTTCTTGTGACCGGGCACGGGTGCAGGCTGTCAAGGAACGCGCGGCCGTAACTCTTGGTCATGATTCGAGGATCGAGAATGGAGATGACGCCTCGATCGGACGCGCTCCGGATGAGCCGACCGATTCCCTGTTTCAGGGCGATGATCGCCGATGGGACCGAGTATTCGTTAAAACTACTGCCACCGAGCCGGTCAATCAGCAGTTGGCGCGCTGCAACCACGGGGTCTGATGGGACCGCGAACGGAAGCTTGTCGATGATGACACACGAGAGAGCCTCCCCCCGAACATCAACGCCTTGCCAGAAGCTTGAAGTGGCGAAGAGGACCGCGCCCGGAGTCTCGCGGAAGCGATCAAGGAGGCCCGAACGCGACCCCTCTCCCTGCATGAGTATAGGAAAGTCAACAAGCGGGCTGACGAGGTTGCGGAGGGCCTGCATTTGAGCGTGACTGGTCGAGAGAACAAACGCACGACCACGACTCGCATTGAGCAATCGGCCAATTTCACTGGCAGCGGCGCGCGTAAACTCGGCGCTCCGTGGATCCGGCATGCGAGGCGGAAAATAGAAAAGCGCCTGTCTGGTGTAGTCGAAGTTTGACTCGGCGACCAACTCGCTCGCATCTTTGATCCCAAGCCGGGACTTGATGAACTCAAACGAGCCCGCGCTCGCCAGCGTCGCAGATGTCAGAACCACCGTTTCGGTTGTCGCAAACAGCCGGTCATTGAGCATTCCGGCAGCGTCGATTGGTGTCGCTTGCAGGAAAACACCCCGCGAGCGCCGCTCCCCCCAGTAGACGAACTTCTCCTCCTCGCCGCGAACAATGAACTCGAGATCGAATTTAAGCTGATCCACGCGACGGACGATGGTTTCGACCTCTGGTGGAGGCTGCTTGATGGCTTGCAGTCCGCCGAGCAACCGATCAAACGCCACCTTCAGCTCAAGAAACCTCTCGCCTGCGGCCGTCGCCTCCGGCTCCTCGCCCCTTGCCCGACGAAAGAACATCTGTGGCTTGAGACTGAATCTGCCTTCGCCAGACGACCACTCGCGCTGAGTCGGCCCAATGAAACAGTGCCAGAACAGCTCCGCGAGTCGCATCACTCGTGCACTGGTCTTGGTTAGATTGACCGAGGCTTCCAGATCAACAATGGACAGCCTCGCGATATCGCCGATGACGTCGCTCAATTGGAAACTTGAGACCGAGGCGCCAAAATACTGCGCGGCAATGTCCTCGATCTGATGGGCCTCATCAAAAATGACTGCACTGTAATCGGGTAGCACCTGTCCCCATTCGCGACCACGCAGCGCAAGGTCCGCAAAGAACAAATGATGATTGACAATGACGATATCGGCCTCGAGAGAGGCCTGCCGGGCTCGAGTGATGAAGCACGGGTCAAAGCTTGGACATTTGGACCCAATGCAGATATCGGAGCGGGCATCCAGGTGCCGCCAGAATGAGATATTCTCGGGTATGTTGGCCAACTCTGCTCGATCGCCCGTTTCGCTCTCGTATGCCCAGCGACGTACCTCTTCAAAGTAATCGACCTCATCAAGCCCGCTGAGAACGGGTGAAGTTTCGGCGCGTTTGAGCCGGTTCAAACAAAGATAATTGGACCTGCCCTTGAGGTATGTCGCACGGAACTTGTGCGGCAGGATCGACTGGAGGAACGGAATATCCTTGAAGAAGAGCTGCTCTTGAAGATTCTTCGTCCCGGTAGAGATGATGATGCGTCTCCCCGTCGCGACGGCGGGAACAAGGTAGGCGAGAGTCTTACCAGTACCCGTGCCCGCCTCAACAAGCAGGTGACGTTTCGAAGAAAGCGCATCCGCGACCGCCGCCGCCATGGCCATCTGCCCAGGTCGGAACTCAAAATCAGGATGAAACCGGGCGATCAGCCCGTCTCTGCCAAATATCTCTTCCATAGTTCCATCGGCCGCAGCGGACGAGTCTTCGACAATCTTCTGGTGAGTCTAACACAAAGGCCGAAGCTGGATCGATGGGTCAGGCGAGGGACGCGAAGGTGACAAGGGCGACAAGGGCGACAAGCACGGCACGTAGCGGAAGAGACCGCGGCCCGGGAATAAATGGAGCGCGAGATTCTTAGGGTTTTGGTCGCTGCTGCCGAAGTTGGCCGGGAGGTTACAACATTGACAAGAGTTTACACGCCTGACGAGACATCTCATAAAACTCGCTTGAGGAGACAACTATTGACGGCTCCTTGACGTATACTCCTCTGACACCAAAACTAATATTCGTTCACTTTCACGAAACCGATCACACCACGCAGAGGAGTCACCCATGAAACAAGGCATCACGGTCCTACGATACTTGCTGAGTACTATCGCGGTCAGCCTCGCGCTGTCGCTCGTCTGCCTCGCGCAGCAGGCTGCCGGGGGAGGTCAGGCCGCACCTGCTCCTCCCGCGCCCAAGCTGCAGGAGTACCCCGCCAGCCGTATCGACGGCCTCGCCCGCGAATGGACGCGAGCGCGGGACTACACGAAGGAGTATCTCGATGCCATGCCTGAGGACGGGCTCTCCTTGAGGCCGACGCCGGATATCAGAAGCTTTGCAGAGCAAATGCTTCATCTCGCGGCCGGCAACTACGGCATTGGTTCCCGCGCCACCGGTGCAACCAATCCAACGCAGGGCAAGAATCTCGAAAAGATGGATGAGTTGAAAACTAAGGCAGTTCTCACAAAGACGGTCATGGAGAGCTATGATTTCATCATCAATTCGATCAAGACGATGTCCGATGCAAAGCTCGACGAGAAGATCGCGCTTGCGGGCTTCAATCGTCCGCGCTCTTCCGCGCTCGCCGGGGTCTTCGAGCATCAGACCCATCATCGCGGACAGACAACTATTTATCTGAGACTCAAGGGCGTCACACCGCCAGCCGAAAAGTTGTTCTGATAAGCTGGTGCAGACTAAGAAAGGAGTGCGCGTTGGTCGCGCGCTCCTTTCTTCATCATGCGTTCTCACGCATCCGGACGTCCCGTCCAATCTCAACTTACCCGCGGACGATTGAAAACTCAATTTTCACTGGAGTAGAATTGCGTTCTACTTCATAGTCATGATTTCCAGGGTTGGGTTTTGGGATCGCCTGTCACCGGGAATAGAGCCGTCAGGCAAACAATCGATCAGCGCGCGCATCTTAGTGCGCCGTCTTCCCGCACGAGGACGTCAACTAATTCACGGAGGAACGGATGAAAGTGAGACTTCCACAGATGATGATAGGCGCCCTGGCTCTGCTCGCCCTGACTGGGGCGAACGTCGTCGCGCAGGTGGGGCGTATCGAGGGTGACGTCAAAAAACAGGGTACCAGCGAACCGGTTGTTGGTGCTTCGGTGCAAATCGTCCGCACTGACATCAGAGGTAACTATGATGTCACGACCGACAAGAAGGGCCGCTTCCTTCACGCGGGCGTACCCTATGTTGGGAGGTACACCCTGCTCTTTTCAGCGCCCGGGTTTTCGCCGACCTACCTCGGTGGCATTCGGCCAACGGGTGAGATGCTATCCATCGAGTTGGCGCCGGGCGACGGGCGGAAACTGACCATCGAGGAGGTCAACAGTGCGACTGCAACCAAAAAACCTGGCGCCGTCGCTGGTGGCGGTGGTAGTGGCGAAGCTCCGAGACAGATGTCAGCCGCCGAGGCCAAAAAGATGCAGGAGGAGATCGCCAAGAGAACAGCGGAGAATGAAAAGTCAAAGTCCGACTTCGAGAACATGAAGAAGCTGTTTGAGGAAGGCAAGCTTCTCGCCTCGAACAAGGATTACCCTGGTGCGATCGCCAAGTTTAGCGAGGCTGAGAAACTCGATGTCGAACAACACGTCGTCCCGGCGAACCTCGCACTCGCTCTCTACAATCGCGGAGCAACGCAGTTGAACGCCGGCCAGCGCGACCCGGCGAAGCAGGATTTTACGGATTCTGCGGCAGCCGCGACACGAGCGATCGCCGTCAATGAGGCTGCCCTCACCGATCCCGCCAAGGCTGCCGATGCAAAGCGGACGAAGGTCAGTTACCTGAAGATCCGAGCAGATTCCGAATCTATCCTCGCCAAGCGCTTCGGCGATCAGCCTGCAGCCGAGACTGCGGTTGCAGACTACAAGTTGGCCGCGTCGCTCTCCGAGGTTCCGGAAGAGAAGAAGTCATTCCCAATCAAGGGTGCTCAGACTCTCTTCGAAGCCGGTATTGCTGATAAGGCGGTGATAGCGTTCAAGGAGATTCTCCTGACCGAACCCGACAACATCGAGGCGCTCTACAGCCTTGGGCTCGCCTTTGCCAGCGTCGGCAACTTCCAGGAGTCGGCCAACACTCTGCAGCAGTTTGTCGACAAGGCGCCGGCAACTGATGTCCGAGTGGCAGAGGCAAAGGCCGTCATCAAAGACTTGATCGTCGGGAACAACCTCCAACCGCCCAAGGCGGACACGAGCAAGGGACGCCCAGCGCCGAAACGCAAACCCTAGCAACAGGGCTAAGGAGCACTGAAACACCCAGATAAAAGAGCGGGGCAGTCTGCAAAGACTGACCCGCTCTTTGCTGATGGCGCACCCGCTTAATTAGCAGATCGTGCTGTCCGACCTTTCCAGGATTGTCAGTTCGCCGCGACATCTGTGCGTAGACCTCGTTTCCGAGGTCCCTCCAGATCGAACTCACCTCTCGACTGCGGAGTTTCCTTGTAAGATAGGCCACTCCACGTTTTCAAACCTCTGTTATAATTCGCGGGTCGTCTAAAGCTCGATGGTCTGATACCTGACACTATCTCGATCATCGCATCGCCGACTAGAATTGGGCGAGAGGTATCCAAATGTCTGATGTTGAGCGACCGCGCACGGACCGAGTTCTGATGATTGCAATTGGCGTTGGAGCTCTCCTCTTGGGGATTCTGGGCGGGCACTTTCTGCGGCACAACGAGACGCCGGTTCTCGCCGGAAGTAACGATATCCCGATGGAGCTCGCGACCGCATTTGTTCAGATCGCGCGACGGGTAGAGCCCGCGGTCGTCAATATCAGTACCGTCACTCAACCTCCCGGCGTGGGTTCGCGCGATCGAAGCAGCACTAATAATCAATTGCCATTCGATCTCGCGCGTCCCGGCGAAAAAGAAGTCACGCGGGGCAACGGTTCTGGTGTCATCGTTGACGCGTCGGGGTTTATTCTGACCAACCATCATGTCATCGTCGGCGCGGACCGGATCAAGATCAAGCTCGCGGATGGCTCGGAGTACCCAGGTCGCATAGTCGGAAGTGACCAGGAGACAGACCTTGCTGTCGTCAAGATCGACCCAAAGGGCGATTTGCCGAGCGCGCGTATTGGCGATTCTGATCGGATGCAAGTCGGTGATTGGGTACTGGCTATCGGCTCGCCATTTGGGCTGGACCAGACTGTCACCGCCGGCATCATCAGCGCGAAAGATCGTGAGGCAACCGAGCTCAGAAACAGACCGAGTTTTCAACATTTCCTCCAAACGGACGCCGCAATAAACCGCGGTAACTCGGGCGGTCCCTTGATCAACCTCGCTGGCGAAGTCATCGGGATCAACACGGCGATCGCTACATCGACAGGAGATTACAACGGTATCGGCTTCGCCCTTCCGTCCGGCGAGGCGATTCAGATTTACCGCCAGCTCACCAGAACCGGCCGCGTCATGCGTGGATTTCTGGGTGTCATGACCGACCCGGTGACCGCCCAAATAGCCAAAGTCTACGGACTCGAGGCTGCGCGGGGAGCGATCGTTAGCATCGTCACGGAGACCTATCAGGTCAACGGGCGTGAAGTTGCGACACCCGCCGCTCGCGCTGGTCTCCGGCTTGGAGACATTGTCGTACAGTATCGAGGCGAGTCAATTCGAAGTAGTCAGGACCTCATCCGACGGGTGGCAGGCACTCCAATTGGAGCGGAGGTCGAGATCAAGGTGGTCCGGAGTGGTCAGGAGGTCTCCCTTCTGACCACGGTCGGAACTCGTCCAATGAGCGAAAATGGGCGTCAGTCGATTGCGTCTGCAATCAGTCCGGAGGAAGGTAATCGGGGCCTCGGATTTGATGTCGCCAACATGCCCATTGTCTCAGCGAGGGATACCGATCTTCAGGGCGTTTCGGGCGTCATGGTGGTAAGGGTCGAGCCAGGCAGCGTCGCTGATGACGCAGAGCTGCGGCGCGACGACATCATCGAGCAGATCAACCGGCAGAGTCTGACGACCGCCATGCAGTTCAAGCGGGCACTCGAAAGGGTTGCAGCCGGCCAACCAATCGTCCTCCAGGTCTTTCGCCGCAAGTCGACTGCTCCGCGACGCTTTGTCTCGCTGAACAAGCCGTGATCGGGGATGAAGAGGAGTTGACAGTGCATTCAACGCGCGATCCTCACTCGCAGTGCTGCAGTAGAGAATGGAATCCCGCATCGCCGCTTCTCGGCGTGCTTCTCTTGCCGCTCGTTCTTGCGCTCATCGCGCCGGTTGTTTTTGGCTGGCCGCAGAACGACCGCAAAGCTGGACCGAAGGCCACTGAGGATGCGGGGTCCCGTCTGGCGGCCGAGACTGGCGCGCCACACGCACGAAAGGGCAAGAAGGGTTTCACGGTCGATTCAAAGTGGGCTGAAGCCCCGCGAGAGGCAGTTGTCGCGCGACGGCGAGTTCCAAGCCAGACGGCCGTACCTGCAAAGAAACCTCCAGCTCTCCGCTCTTCAAACGTCGTGGCAAGTGCCCGCCCACCAGAGCGAGAATCTGCGCCAACGCCACTTCTTGCTTCATCAGATCGCATCGAGGTCATCGAGTGGGAGGCAAAGGGGGCGAGCGGGCCCCGTTCAAGTACGGCTGGAAAGGCCGGCGAGCGCGCACGCCGTAGAACAACCGTCTCGACCAGGCGGATTGAGGTCGAAATCGATTCAGTCCGAGTGACTCAAATTCAGCAGGCCTTGGTGGCTCGCGGTCTCCTCACCGGCGAACCCTCGGGCATCTATGACGAAGCGACATTCGAGGCGATGCGGCAATTCCAGGGCGCGCAGAAGATCGATGTCACTGGCTATCCAACGGCTCATTCCCTCAAACGCCTCGGACTCTAGTAACCGTCGCGGCCATCTCTGGCTTCTCCGCGACTCGGGCTACATCTAGTCCGCTGCTTACTTCCCTTTTTGGATCATTTTGAGGAGACGATCTGCGTGATTACGCGCGATGAGCGGAACACTCTCATCAACCTTCATCTTCTGAAGCATGCTGGACAGGCGATCCGGTTCTGCAATCTGTTTTGATCGAAGTTCCGCCTCGAGGAGACGTAGCTGAGCAGGTGTCGAGAGCGGGTCTGCCTCGCGAGTTGTCTCGATCTCGAAGACGCGGTTCTCCTGGGTCGCAATGTTGCGGAAGAGGTCCGTCAGCCGATTGATTGCCTGATTGCTCGAATAGTTAAAGGTTGTCGATCGCTGGCGACCGCCCCGGCTCAGCTTGAGCGTTATCTTGCCGAGATGCGAGAAATCTTTCTTGTACTGATAGTCGTCATTTGTATCGAGAAAACGGACCTCGTCAAAGAGACCCTGAATCTGATTGATGAGTGCGATCGAGACGGAGAGGTCGATGGCAATCTCTTCAGCATCCTTCCTGCGAAATCGAAAGCGACCGTGGCCCTGACCATCCAGGATTACCTCAACGAGGGGGGTCGTGAACCTCTCATTCTCAAACAGGTACTGATAGTGTGTTGTCCCGAGCGTGTCAGCATCGGCGCGAACGCGTTCGAGAGCCACCTGCGCGAGGGTCGTCGTCAACAAGCAGATCGGAAGCGCGATGAAAAGGCCGACAAGTTGCTTCGGTATTAACTTTCGCAGCATTGAAGCGTTGGGTCTTCGGAGATAGGACCGATCCAGGAACCAGGGAGCGGTCTCGGTCATTTCCTGGCTTTCGGTATGCACCTTGGGAGTTTTAGGTAGAGTAAATATGAGTTATTTGTATATAATTTCAATTTACTTAGTAATAATAATATTAGGAATTATTGTTGCG
>JANNRD010000451.1:0-3807 GCA_031401095.1 Acidobacteriota bacterium | reverse complement strand
CTTCCGCGACGAAGCCACCCTGCCGCCCGTCGAATCTCGTCGCGTCCCGGCGCCTGAACTAACCCGCCGCGGGATCATCCTCTCGGATTTCATGGGGGCTGACGCTCTGCTTATCCTACGCGCAGCCAGCAGCCCGCGACGAGCGACTCATTGTGCCTCGCCCAGTCTGGTCGACCCCGCTTGGCTGACAGGATGAGTGAGGTAGTAACTGATCATCAATGAGACGACCTCGCCATAGTTACCGATGCCAGATGAGACGCCATTTGCCCGCAGATAGGTATTGTTTGCCTGTTCGGCGACCGCGCCTAACTTCGGGTGACGCACACGCTTCCAGAACTCCGCACTCGCCCGCAGGTCAGCACGGGCGGCTGGCGCCAGTTGATTGATGATCTCGCCGTAGCGTTCGGCCGAAACTGCCGATCTCAATGGGGCCAAAACTCTCAAACCGCGGAGAAACCCGGAGTAGCGCACAAACGGATCGGAGGATTTGATACAAACGAGAAAGCCGACAAAGCTCGCCTCGTCTTCGCGGGCATAACCACGCTGATGTGCCTTTTCGTGCGCAATCGAGAATGGAAGCTCACTCTCTGGCTGATTCGTATTGAAGTTGGGTTCACCCGTCAACGGCGAGTAGATCCCCGCGATGCCGAGGCTGCTCAGGACGCGCGAGGAGTAGACCGGTTTTGGAGGGCCGAATCCACCTCGCGATGCCTCGCCAAGCAAATCCGTCGACTGAAAAGCCAGCTCGATCGTTTGGAAGAGCGCATCACGATTGCCGCCCGGGTCAGGCCTCGGGCCTTGCCTAGACTCATCGTAGTTGCGATTGATCTCGGCGATGATGTGCGCCGCGATGCTCTCCAGCTCGATGGCCGTCGCCTGACGCCGCGACAACTGAAGACCCATCGCCAGTGGAAGACGCTGGTAGTTGAGCCCAAACACTATTTGAAAGAGGAAGAAGAGTGTGGCCGTGAACCAGATCAGTTCACGTGTGCGCGAGAGGAGCATCCTCCCTGCGCGGTCTCCCCTGATCAATTCGCTGCGGGTCCGCCAGAGGACGAATGCAAGGCCAGCAATCGGCAGAGTAGCGATCAGCACCTCGGCAAGCGAGAACCCAAAAGGGCTGCTGAGTCTCGAAATTGCGCGACCAAGATACGGATAGAGGCCACGGCTATAGATGCGGTCGACGAGCACTGGATGGAGATGCGCCAAGCGCTCAATCAAGAGGCCAGCCAGAAGCAGAGACAGTGGTGCAAGCCAGCGCCACGGCAGACGTCTCCCGACGGCCAAGAGGCGGGCGAGAGGCGAAATCGCGAGGCTATTCCACGATTGCATCGGCCTCTATCTCGATCAACATTGTCGGATCGATCAAGCGACTGACCTCGACCATGGTGGTGCAGGGGCGAATATTGCCGAAGAACTCACCGTGGGCTCGACCGTATTCTTCCCAGCGTGAGATATCCGTCACGAACATCCGCGTACGAACGACATCGTCGAGACTTGCGCCAAGCGCCTTGAGTGCTCGCTCGATGTTTCGGATCACCTGAACGGTCTGCGCATAAGGGTCGCCCGCGCCGACGATATCACCCGATTCATCGGTGGCGGTCGTGCCAGTCACAAATACCTGATTTCCGATGCGGATGGCGCGCGAGTAGCCGACTATCGACTCCCACTTGACCCCGGAAGAATAGGATTGGCGCGTCACGACTTCACCTCCAGCCTCGCTGTCACCGCGTCGAAGAGACTATCAGGCGCGATCCTCACGAGTTTCATGAAAACCGAAGGGAGGAAAGGGAATCGTATGACTCGATCCCCCCGCTCGATTCGGCGCAGTATCAAGCGCGCCGCGACGTCAGCTTCCATGACAAATGGCATTCGCTTGAAGCCAGCGGTCATCGGTGTCCTGACAAATCCTGGCTCGATCGTGACGAGCCGGATGCCGTGCTTTCGGAGAGTACCGCGCAGGCCCTCGCAGAGAGAGGAGACCGCTGCTTTCGAGGCACAGTACGCAGTTGAAATGTTCATGCCGCGGTCCGCGGCGATACTCGAAAGGACGGCGATCGTACCCCCACCCCGTTTCTTCATCAATGGAATTAGCTCTTCGAGACAGTAAGCAACGCCGAAGAGGTTGGTCGAGACGAGCGCTTCGAGAGAGGAGGCTTCGAACTTCAGCGGGTTGGTTCTTCCGCTGACGCCGGCCGAAAGAATCGCCAGGTCGATCCCGCCAAAGCGTTCCACTGTAGTCTGGATCGCGAGTTTGACGTCCTTCTGAATGGCGACGTCACAAGTGACGGTCAGAACATTCTCCTGAGAGCCGCCGATTTCGGAGGCTAACTGGTTGAGAAGCTCCTCGCGGCGCGCTGCAAGAGATAAGTGGTATCCACGGGGCGCAAGCTCAATCGCCAGCGCGCGCCCGATACCACTCGATGCGCCAGTGATAAACGCTACAGACACAGGCATTTTCTGACCTTTCGTGACGAGAAAGCGGCTTGCAAGGAAGCGTCTGCGGTGAGCTACGACCTCGCGTTCGCGTGTGGCGGTTTTATGAGGAAGGCGAGCAAGCCCGCGATCAGCCCGCAGCCGGCAAGAAACCACATACCCGCGTGGTAGTCTCCGGTGCTCGTCCTGAGTACGCCGACAGCATAGGGTCCGATGAAACCGCCCAGATTACCGACCGAGTTGATCAAGCCGACGGCCGCCGCCGCTGCCGAACCAGTCAGAAACGCCGATGGCAGGCTCCAGAAGGACGGCCATGCGGCCGGCGTCAGCCCGGCAAGGCAAAGGGCGCCAATCGTCAGTCCGACATAATCACTGACGATCACGCTGAGACCCATTCCGAGAGCCGTGATAAGGATCGGAATCGCAGTATGCCAGCGGCGCTCCTGCATCCGATCTGATGACCTTCCACTAAAGAGTATCGCGACAACGCAACATATGTACGGCAGAGTCGTGACGAACGTGCGCCAGACGATCGACATCCCTTTCATGTTCTCGATGATCGAGGGCAGGAAGAACGTCAAACCGTATGTGCTGGTGACTGCGAAGAAGTAGATGAGAACGAGGAGCACGATCTGCGGGTGTCTGATAGCCTGCCAGATGCTGACACGCCCGGCACTGGCCTTCTGTGTCTTCTCTCGCTCAAGTTCGTCGATGATCCACTTCTTTTCGTCATCAGGCAGCCACTTTGCCTGGTGCGGTCGGTCAGTCAGATAGAAGAGGGTGACAATGCCGAAGATGACAGCCGGGATGCCCTCGAGGATGTACACCCAGCGCCAGCCAGCGAGCCCGAGCCATTGGATGTTCTCGAGAATCAGACGCGAGAGCGGGACGCCAACGACGGTTGCGATCGGAATGCCGATCATGAAACGCGCTTTCGCCTTCGCTCGGTCTTCGTAGCGAAACCAGTGTGAAAGATAGATGATAACGCCAGGAAAGAAACCGGCCTCAGCGAGACCGAGGATGAAGCGAAGGCCATAGAATTGCTGCGTCGTCGTGGCAAAGTCGAGCATCGGTGTGCCAATGAATCCCATGAGCGATGCGACGAGTCCCCAGGAGATCATGATCCGCGCGATCCATTTTCGAGCGCTCCACCTTTCGACAATCAACGTCCCGGGAATCTCAAGAAGGAAATAGCCCAGAAAGAAGACGCCCGCACCAAAGCCGATGACCGCATCGGCTACTTCCTGACGGCCATCAAGGACTTCTCTGAGAAGGACGATCCCGAGCACTTCGTCCGGTACATCAACCGCTGGAACCTGCAAAAGCTGGACCCTGCAATCGACATTTCGCCGCCCAAGGAACCGATTCGCT
>JANNRD010000450.1:0-6612 GCA_031401095.1 Acidobacteriota bacterium | reverse complement strand
GCCGTCCTCCTTTGGCATTGGGTCGATGTTCCGACAGGGTTCCGGCACTTCGTGGCTGCCCGAATCGACTCCGATGTACGCTCTCATGAAACAGGCTGGCGCCTGGACGCTGATGGCCCATCCGCTGGTTCATACGACGTACTCCAATCAGACTGGCCCACGCGGGAAAGAGGGCCTCCACGCCACAAACTGGCTCATGGCTTCAGCGCAGCGCGAAGTCAAAGGACTGACCAACGCCGGTCCTGGAACTCTCCTCTTGAGAGGAATGGTCTCACTCGATCCGGCAACCGTCGGCGGAAATGGCTATCCACTGCTCTTCCAGACGGGCGAGACTTCGAACGGCAGGCCTCTCGTGGACCACCAGCACCCGCACGACTTTGCCATGGAGTTGGCGGTTGCCTACAGTGCTCCGATCAACACAAGCACCGTCGTCTCGGCTACGTTGCGCCGATGGGAGAGCCCGCACTTGGCCCAGCGGCGTTCCCCCATCGAATCTCGGCGATCGACAATCCCGAGGCTCCGATCGGTCACCATTGGCAGGACTCCTCGCATATCGTTGCGGGAGTTGTCACGCTCGGGGTTGCCCAGAAATACTGGAAGATCGAGGGCTCGGTCTTCACTGGCAGGGAGCCGGACGAGCGGCGCTGGAATATCGAACGACCGAGATTCGATTCGTGGTCGACGCGGATCTCATTGAATCCACATCCGAACTGGTCGATGCAGATCTCTTATGGTTTTCTGAGAGAGCCGGAATCGATCGAACCGGGCGTCAGTATCCGGCGCTTGACCGCATCGATCTCGCATCAGCTTCCAATCGGAGCAAGCTCTCATCTGGCCTCAACATTCGTCTGGGGACGAAACCTTAAGCACGGTGGCCTGCTGGTGCGGGACTATGCGACAAATGCGCATCTGGGTGAGGCGACCTACGCGTGGAACGAACGAGTGAGCATTTTTGCTCGTTATGAGCGAGCAGAGAAAGACGAACTCTTCGGCGCCGGCGAACACGCTCACGACCCGCTGGTCTTCCCCATTCACCGGATGACACTTGGTGGTATCTACAATCTTCCGCTCCCTGGCGCATTCGATTGGGGTCTCGGGTCGTCGTTCAGTTTCCACAAAATGCCTGAAGTGCTGAAGCTCTTTTATGGCAATCGACCCACCTCAGCAACGATCTTCCTGCGGTTCCGGGCGAAGCGAATGGGCTCGCAATACGAGAATTGAATGGGGGCAGGCATAACCACAGAGGCATAACCACAGAGGCACAGGGACACAGAGAAAACACAGAGAAGAAATAGGGATGGTGAAGATGGTGTTGCGACCCCCCTCTTCTTCTTCTCTGTGCTTTCTCTGTGTCTCAGTGTCTCTGTGGTTGTGCCTTGTGGTTGTCTGCCTCTGCGTTTAAGTCTCCACCCGATAACCGGCACCGACCCAGGCAGCGGTTCCGCCGATGACGTTGTAGACCTCGGTGAATCCACCGCGTTGAAGAATACTGGCCCCGGCGCTTGAGCGGTAACCGCCTTGACAAAGGACCGCGGTTGGCCGATCGGGGTCCAGTATCCCTGCCTGTTCAGCCAGGTGCGCCAGCGTCAGATTGACCGCACCGGGTGCATGTCCCTGGTCGTACTCGGCAGGACGCCGGACATCAACGATCTGCAGATTGGCTCCCTCGTCGATCTGATGTCGGAGCTCATCGATTGGCATTTGGGTCATCGTCGCAGTTTCGAGACCCGCGTGATTCCACGCGTAGACGCCCCCATCGAGGTATCCTCCGACTGTCTCGATTCCGACACGTGCGAGTCTTGTCACCGCCTCGTCGACTCCGGCCTCGTCTTCCGCAACCAGCAGAATCCCCTGCCCAGCCGGAATGAGACTTCCGGCCCACGAAGCAAATTGACCTCCAAGTGCGATGTTCAGGGCACCCGGCGGGTGGCCGGCCCCGAAGGCACCCGAGGGTCGAACATCAAGAATGAGATTACCGGTCGCCGCCAGCCGCTTGAATTCAACGGGTGCCAGGGCTTCTGGACGCGGCAACGTTTTGAGGGGAGCGGCGCCGGTGCGATTGAGCTCAGCATCACGAGAAAAGTACGCGGGAGCCTCCGGAAGATCGGTCGTCATCATTGTGATGAATTCCTCTCGAGAAGCCGCTTTGAGCGCATAGTTAAACCGCCTTTGTTCGCCAATCGTCGAGGAAGTCTCCTTCGAGATGTTGCGCCCACACATCGATCCGGCACCGTGCGCTGGATAGACCTCGACGCTATCGTCGAGGGTCATCAACTTTGTCTGCAGACTGTCAAAGAGCAGGCCAGCCATCTCTTCTGCGGTATGACCACGTCCGCTGGCGAGGTCCGGTCGGCCCACATCGCCGATGAAAAGTGTGTCGCCGGTAAGGACCTTGATTGGGCTGAGTGAAACTTCGGGGTCGATCACCAGAATCGAGATGCCTTCCGGTGTATGGCCAGGCGTCTCCAGAATGCGGAGCTCGATATTTCCTAATTCGAGTCGATCACCGTCCTTGACCGCGAGGTGCGGGAATGAGATCTCAGCCCGCCGCCCAAAGACGATCTGCGCTCCAGTACGGTCGGCGAGTTCGCGGTGACCGCTGACGAAATCGGCGTGGAGATGCGTTTCGAGTACAAACTTGATCCGCAGCCCCTCAGTCTCTGCCTCCGTAACATATTGATCGACGTCGCGTTGAGGGTCGACAACTGCTGCTTCGCCCGCTGACCCGATGAGGTAGGAGGCGTGAGCGAGACATCCGAGGTAAAACTGCTTGAAGTACATCCCAACTCTCCTTTGAAAAACGACGTCGGCACACGGCTAACGTCCCATTCTGATCCTTCTCCAGGCGAGTTCCAAGTTACTTTTGCCAATTGAGCTATCCGCCAAAGTCTGCCGTCGGCAGGGTGGGCAGCGCGGTGGGAGTTGAATGAGGAGCCGTCGCCAGTCATTTGTCATAGGTCATAGTTTGTTATGGCTCAGTATGTTAGCAGCTTGGGCACGGGTCGCGCGAGCGCGGTGGGGGGCTAAGAAAATAGTTTTTGACAGCCATAGCGCCAATTTGTTAAATTGGAATGCTAACTGGACTCATTCTGTGGGGCGCTATTTGCAACGGGCCTCGTGCGATGCGCCTTTCCGGTGTAGCGCGTTCTTGCCGCGAGCATTAAGCATTCCATCTTGGGGAGGTCAACGAACAGAACACGATGAAATCGGCCATCGCTGAGATCGCCCAGACCTACGGCATTGAAAACTGGGGTGCCGGATACTTTAGCATCAACTCTGAGGGTCATTTAGCCGTCCATCCGGCAGAGGGCGATCCGCGCAGCGTGGACGTCAAGAAACTCGTCGATGATCTGGTGGCGCGGAAGGTCAAGCTTCCCGTACTGCTCCGCTTCCCACAGCTCTTTGCGAGCCAGGTTCGTAAGATGAACCAGTCCTTCCGCTCGGCAATGCGGGAGTTCGAATACAGTGGTGAGCACCTTGCCGTCTTTCCAATGAAGGTCAACCAGCACCGGCAAGTGATCGAAGCGTATCTCGAGGAAGCGAGCAAACACAACTACGGTCTTGAGGTCGGAAGTAAGGCTGAACTTTACGCCGCCATCGCGCTTGACCAATCGCCCGATTCCCTGCTCGTCTGCAATGGGTTCAAGGATGATAGTTTTATCGATCTCGCTTTTGTTGGGACGCAGGTCGGCAAACGGGTCGTGATCGTTGTTGAGAAGCTCAACGAGTTGAACCGGATCATTGATCGCGCGATCGAAACGGGCATCCGCCCGATGATCGGGCTGCGAGTGCGGTTGTATACGCGCGGGTCCGGCCGGTGGGAAAAGTCGGGCGGCGAGCAATCGAAGTTCGGGTTGACGACAACCGAACTCCTTCAGGCGATGAAGACCCTCCGCGAGGCCGGCCTGATCGGCAGTCTGCGTGTCCTCCATTTTCATATCGGCTCGCAGATCACCCAGATCAAACGCGTCAAAGCGGGAGTCAAGGAGGCCGCACGAGTCTACGCCAAGATTCGTAAGATGGGGGTCGATGTCGATCATCTCAACGTCGGTGGTGGCGCTGGCGTTGACTACGACGGCAGCAAAACAAGCTTCGAGTCTTCGGCCAACTATACGCTTCAGGAATTCGCTAATGACGTCGTCTACACGATCAAGAGTGTTTGTCACGAGGAGAGCGTGCCGGAGCCGAATATCATCACGGAGTCGGGCCGTGTTCTCGTCGCCTATCACGCGATGCTCGTGACCAACATCATCGATGAGATCGAGACGGTGCTGGGGATCAGGAACATCGGGCTGACCGACAACGAACCGCAGGTCATCGTTGAGCTTTTCGATCTCTACAAGAATCTCAACGCGAAGAATTTTCTTGAGTACTATCACGATGCCCTTGAGCACAAGGACGAGCTCTTTACGCTCTTTGATCTGGGCTATATCAAACTCGAAGAGCGGGCCAAGGGCGAGATTCTTTTTTGGGAGGTGTGCGACAAAGCGAATAACTTTGCCAAGATCGCGCAGCACAGATCGGAGGAGTTTGATGATCTGCGCAAGCTGCTCTCAGCGAAGTATCTCTGCAACTTCTCGGTCTTTCGATCGGTGCCTGATCACTGGGCAATCGACCAGCTTTTTCCGATCATCCCGATCCACCGGCTGAACGAGGTTCCGACTGGCAGTGCGACGCTCGTTGACATCACCTGTGACTCGGATGGCGTGGTTGATCGGTTCGTCGATCTGCACGATGTCAAGGAAGTACTCGAAGTTCATGACTTCGATCCCGGCGAGCCCTATTACCTCGCGTTTCTGCTGATCGGTGCGTACCAGGAAGTCATGGGCAGCTTCCACAATCTCTTCGGAACACCGAATGAGGCGATTGTCATCATCGATGCGAAAGGCGAGTACCACCTGAGCCGCATCACTCCGGGCTCTCAAGTGGCCGACATGCTCACTTTCGCGAGATACGAGAAGGATTTTCTACACAAAGGTTTTCGCAATTTATTGGAAAGACAAATGAAGAAAGGAAGGCTGACCATGGAGGAGGCAGACCGGCTTTGGGCCGAGTATGAGAGCCACTACACCGGTTATACCTACCTCGATTCAAACGGCCAGAAATCGTCAGACGTGGGACTCTGAGACTGAGACGTGACTGGCCTTTAGGGAAAGCTAACACCAGATGATCAGAAGACTGAAAGGCGCAAAATTCTTAACTAAACCAACTCACCCGCTTCAGATCGATCGAGATCGAAGCGTGCCAGGCCTGCTGGACAAGATGGAGCACACCTCCTTCCAGGGGCGAAATCTGGCGTTGGCTCATCAAATCTGGCTGCAGATGCTCCAGGAGAATGCGGTCGTCATCATGGGACTGAGCGGCGCGCTGGTCCCCGCCGGAATGCGACGTCTTGTTGCCTATCTGCTGAAGAACCGTTGTATCGATGTGCTCGTCGCGACCGGCGGCAACATCTTCCACGATCTGCACGAAACACTTGGCCGGTTTCACTACCAGGGCGATCCGCGGCTTGATGACGTGCAATTGCAGGAACAGTCGGTTGATCGCATTTACGACACACTCGCCTCAGAAGAGGAGTTTCGTGAAGCCAATGAGTGGATCGGCGGCTTCGCCGCGCAACTTGATCACGCACATCCGTATTCGACGCGTGAGTTTCTCCACCTCCTCGGGCGCGAGTTGAGTGAGATCGCAACGGAAGATGGGATACTAACCTCAGCCTACAAGTCGCGTGTCCCGATTATCTGTCCGGCGATCACGGATAGCGCGTTCGGCGTGGCCATCGGGATCAGCCGGATCGAGAAGAAGAATCCATTCCAGTTTGACGTCATTCAAGACGTGGTCGAGTTGGCCCAGATCGTCGCCAAGTCGCGCTCAACCGGCGTCATCTACTTTGGTGGTGGTACTCCAAAGACGTTCGTCCAACAAAGCGAGTCGGCAGCCGGGATGTTGCACGCAACCGTGCGTGGACACAAATACGCGATCCAGGTGATCACCGACGTCCCATACTATGGCGGTTATTCGGGTGCTGAGTTCGATCAGGCACAGGCGTTTGGACGGCTCGCGCGCAACGCACGAAGCGTCACCGTGCGCTGCGATGCGACAATTGCCATGCCGATGCTGGTCACCGCTCTCTCACAGACAGCCTCAAAGGCGATGAGAACGCGCAAGCGAATCCAGTTCAATTTCGGACGCGAACTCGGGATTACCATGCCGTAGCAGGGCTCGTCCCAGCCCGGCCTCTCGAGCGGCAGCTCCTCCGCCAGGCATTCGTCCAACTGGCCTCCACAAAAGGTTAAGGCGCAGAGAAGGACCGCGGTCCTTCTCTGCGCCTTAATTCTCTTCCTGTCGCTGGCCGTTGGTCTATGGCAGCTTGATGACCTGGCCGATTTTGATCTTGTCAGGATCGCTCAGTTGGTCAGTGTTTGCCTGAAATATCTTGTGGTACTCATTGGCGTCCCCATAGAAGCGCTTTGCGATCTTCGAGAGGGTATCACCTGAGACGATCGCGTAGGTCAACCCCGACTGCACAGTGAAATCCGCAACCAGGTCGCTGACATCTTCATTAACTCCCTTGATCGCGTCCCACAGCTCGTTCTTGGCGTAGTCAGACGG
>JANNRD010000449.1:0-1699 GCA_031401095.1 Acidobacteriota bacterium | reverse complement strand
GTTGATGTTGATCGTGAACTTGCTGTCCCACGAAGGCGCCAATTTCTCGTTCCAGATGCCCTGGAGAGTTGCAGCCAGAGTGCCGGGGCGACTGCTACCCATGAGCAGGTAGCGGCCGAACTGAAAGTAGAGAGTCTCGAGAGCGAGATCGGTCTCTCCCGCCTCGACTCGCTTGAGACGCACATCGGTGGGAAGGTCCGGCGTCTGGGCGTCAAGGCGGAACTCGACCCGTCTGAAGAGTCTCTCATGATCTGCGATGTGAGCGCTGCGGAGGAGCGAGTACGGCTTCCGGCTTGCCAGGAGGTCCCGATTGCATGCAGCCACCGTGTCGGGATGACGGAAGCTCGTCGCGGCCGCGAAAACCAGTGTTGCCGCGTCGGCACCTTCGACGATCAATTCAGGACCCTCGGTGCGCGCGCTGCCGCCTGAGAGACCTGCTTCGAGCGCACCGTAGAACTTAACACCGACCTTGCGCTCCGACTCGTGGCGCGGACCCCGCGCGATTGCCTCACCTTCGATGACAACACGATTGGGGCTGGTTGCAAGAGTGCGGCTATCCATCTCTCGGGAGAGGGTGGCGGAAAAGGTAATGCGACGAGGCTTGTTGCTCGTCAGCCTGACGACGATGACCTGGTCAACGGCTGAAGAGAATACCTCGCGTGTTAGGCGCGCTCCGTCCGCCTCGTAACTGATGCGAACTATTCCGGAATCGAGATCGAGTTGACGGGTGTAGCCTTTGACCTCTCCGTGCTGCGGGAACTTCAATTGAAGATCACCGAGAGTTTGATAGGGAGGAAGACGTTTCGGAACCGAAATTATGTCCCTTTCGGCGAGCACTTCGGCTTCTCTTACCTTGCCGGCAAGGAGCAGACGTCGTACTTCGGGAAGACTTCGCGCCGCTTGAGGGTTGTTACGATCAGTCTTCTCGCCAGCCCAGATGGAGTCCTCATTGATCTGAATCCGCTCGGAATCGATACCGCCAAAGACCATTGCTCCAAGGCGACCGTTGCCGATTGGCAGGGCCTCGGTCCATGTCGTCGCGGGTTGAACGTACCAGAGCACGTTCGATCGGTCCGCGGGAACTGGCGAAGAAAGGCTGCTCGTGAGCAGGGTCATCAGCAGGAGAATCTTTTTCATTGATGGAAGTACAACTGGCCGATTCTAACCGACGGGCCTGGTGAAGTCATCTGCTCTTCCTCTTTGTGGTTGTCGATCTTTCCCCACCCCACTCCAACAAATAGCGCTCGCACTTCCTGTCGCAAGCTACTGGCGCTGGTTGCATTGCAAATCCAAGATGTGGGAAGCTGATCGGGAAATGGACTACAAGAATAACATCCTCGAACTGATCGGTGGGACGCCGTTGGTCAAGCTCAACAAGCTCAATCGCGGGAGCGCTTTGGTGCTCGCCAAGCTCGAGTCACTCAGCCCGGGTGGCAGCGTCAAGGACCGAATTGGCATTGCCATGATCGAGCGTGCGGAGATGTCCGGAGAGCTGAAACCTGGGGGCACGATTGTCGAAGCTACGAGCGGCAATACCGGTATCGGAATCGCCCTCGCCTGTGCCGTCAAAGGCTATCGATCAGTCTTTGTCATGACCGACAAATGCAGTCAGGAGAAAGTGCGTTACCTGAAGGCACTTGGATGTGATGTTGTCGTTGTTCCGGCCGCCGCCAAAGCCGATTCGCCGGAACACTATGTC
>JANNRD010000448.1:0-7456 GCA_031401095.1 Acidobacteriota bacterium | reverse complement strand
CGGGACTGGCGTTCAGCCGTGTGCTCTTCCGAGCCGCTACCGGGCCGCGCTTGAGTAACGCGATTTGGCAAATCGCGCCCATTGCGAGGAGGCATGCTGTGATCCGTGTCGCCTTTTGCCAGGCTGCGCGATTTACCAAATCGCTCTACGGCCCACTACAGTTGGGCGGTACTCCCCCCGGGCTTGTCTGTTTGTTGCGCGCGAACGCCGCGAGCCCGTCTTCCCAATGTGGTAGCAGAATACGAGGCTCCTGCAGTGTCGTCAGTATCGAGTATTGAGGCCTTGCTGCCGGTCGAGGGAATTCGGCCATGGTCACCGGAATGATTGGAATCTCGATACGGAATAGCTGATAGAGCGCTTTCGTCCATTCGAACATGCTCGCCCCGCCGCTTCCAGCCAGATGATACGTCCCGTGTGCACCGGTCGTGACCAGCGTCGAGATCGCCTGGGCAAGGTGTGGCGCATACGTTGGTGACCCAAACTGATCGCAGACGACACGCACCTCGGACTTCGTTCGCTGCTCAAGCATACGATTGGGGAAATTGCCGCCGTGCTCGTCGTAAAGCAGCGCCGTGCGGATGATGTAATGCCGTTCGTTCAGTGATCGAACAGCTTCCTCGCCGGCCAGCTTGCTCCGCCCATACACCGAGAGAGGATTTGGCTCGTGATACTCGTGATATGGCTCCGTCGCTTTGCCGTCGAAGACGTAGTCGGTTGAGACGTGAATGACCGCGATCCCTCTCTCCGCCGATACGAGAGCGAGATTGCGGGGACCGAGAGCATTAACGCGATACGCGTCATCCGAGTTTGTTTCAGCGCCATCGACGTTGTTGTAAGCGACAGCGTTAATGACCAATTCGGCGCGGCAAGCATCGACCGCGGTCCGCACGGCGTCGAGATTTGTGATGTCGAGACGACCATGATCGAGCGGTTCGACCTCGTGAGACGTCAATACCTTCTGAAGAGATCTCCCGAGTTGTCCCTCGGCCCCGGCAATGAGAATCCTCATTGCTCTCCCTCCCGGGCACCTTTCTGGTACCTCGGCAACAGTTCGCCGGCCTCTGCGAGAGTCTTCGCGGCCCGGTCCTTCACTGAG
The DNA here is from genome assembly GCA_031401095.1 of Acidobacteriota bacterium. GTDB lineage: Bacteria > Acidobacteriota > Blastocatellia > RBC074 > RBC074 > JANNRD01. Next base: position 6,360 of record JANNRD010000448.1, on the reverse strand, counting down.
AGCAATGGTTCACTTGTTGGCCATGCAATGCCGATCTCCGGATCGTTCCAGGCGAGCGTCAACTCGTCTTCAGGCGCGTAGAAATCCGTGCACTTGTACTCTACCTCTGCAATCTCGCTGGTGACGCAGAAGCCGTGGGCAAAGCCGGGTGGAATGTAGAGTTGACGAAAATTCTCCGCCGACAGTGTGACCCCGACCCAGCGGCGAAACGTCGGCGACCCGAGACGGACATCGACTGCGACATCGAAGACCTCGCCTTTGATGACCCGAATCAGCTTCCCCTGAGCCTTCGTTCGCTGGAGATGTAAACCACGCAGCGTCCCTAAGATCGATCCCGAGTGGTTGTCCTGGACGAAACGCGTTTCAACGCCGCTGGCAAGGAATTTCTGCTCGTGGTAGGACTCGAGGAAGAAGCCTCGATCATCCCGAAAGACGCGCGGCTCAATGAGGATTACGCCGGGTAGACCCGTCTCGATAAAGTTCATGCATTCAATCCTCGTGTTCGAGCATCTCGAGAAGATATCTTCCGTAGGCGTTGCTCTTCATCATCTCTGCCAGATGACGGACCTCTTGAGCACCGATGTAACCCATCTTGTAAGCGATCTCTTCAAGACAGGCGACGGTCAATCCCTGGCGGTCCTGGAGAGCCTGAATAAAGCTCGAGGCCTGCTGCAATGATTCGTGCGTGCCCGTATCGAGCCAGGCGATGCCCCTCCCAAATCGCTCGACCTGAAGAGATCCGGCTTCGAGATACGCGCGATTGACATCGGTGATTTCGAGCTCCCCACGCGGGGAAGGCTTGAGGTTCTGCGCAATGTCGAGAACCTGGTTGTCATAAAAGTAGAGTCCGGTAACCGCCCATGTCGATCGCGGTACCGGTGGCTTCTCTTCGAGGCTGATCGCGCGCCCGGTGGCATCGAACTCAACGACCCCATAGCGCTCTGGATCGCGGACCTGGTAGGCAAAGATCGTCGCGCCCTCGGTCCGCGTTGCGGCCCGTCGCAGATCGTCAGGAAGGCCGTGGCCGTGGAAGATATTGTCGCCGAGAACCAGTGCAACTCGTCGATCGCCGACAAACTCTCGACCGATGATGAAGGCCTGTGCGAGACCCTCTGGGTTTGGCTGCACGGCATACTCGAGAGATAGCCCAATCTGTGAGCCGTCGCCAAGGAGGCGCTGGAATTGAGACTGATCCTGTGGCGTCGTGATGACCAGTATCTCGCGAATCCCGGCAAGCATGAGCGCCGAGAGCGGGTAGTAGATCATCGGTTTGTCGTAAACCGGAAGCAGTTGTTTGCTGACGGCCCGCGTAATCGGATAGAGTCGTGTCCCCGATCCACCCGCGAGAATGATGCCCTTCATCGACCTCCTCAAGCCTTCTCTGTTGTTTCTTCTATTTGCGGGAAACAGCACCCTGCTCCCGCGACGCGATCTGCCCGCGACTTACCCCGCAGCGAGTCCAAGTCGTTCGCGGCTGTACTTGTCAGCTACTACTGTTGCGCACCAGTCTCGATTGGAGAGATACCATCTGACCGTCCGTTCGAGTCCCGTCTCGAAATCGTGAGTGGGCTGCCAGCCGAGCTCCGTCCGAATCTTGTTTGCATCGATTGCGTACCGGCGGTCGTGGCCGGGTCGGTCGGGGACGAAGACCTTCAGCTCGTCATAGTGGTTAACGGTCTGCGCAATCAGTGCAGGATTCTGACCGGCCGGCGCGATCGCCTCAAGAGTTCGACAGAGACTATCGACGATCTGCAGGTTCGTCCGTTCGTTGCCACCCCCGATGTTGTACTTCTCGCCGGGCCGACCCTTTCTTAGGACCAATTCGATGCCCGCACAATGGTCTTCGACGAAGAGCCAGTCGCGGACATTCGCGCCGTCTCCGTATATCGGCAGCCGCTTGCCTTCGAGCCCATTGAGAATCATGAGGGGAATTAGTTTTTCCGGAAACTGATATGGACCATAGTTGTTCGAGCAGTTGGTGATCAGAGTCGGCAGTTGGTACGTCTCGTGGTACGCGCGAACGAGATGGTCTGCGCTCGCCTTTGACGCCGCGTAGGGTGAGTTCGGCGCGTATGGTGTTGCTTCGGAGAACAACCCGGCGTCGCCAAGCGAACCGTAGACCTCATCGGTTGAGACGTGAAGAAAGCGAAAGAGATCAACTCCGCGGGCCTCGGCAGTCTTTAGGAACTGGCGAGTCACCTCAAGCAGGACAAAGGTGCCGACGATGTTGGTCTCGATGAAGGGCTGAGGGTTGTCGATCGACCGGTCAACGTGGCTTTCCGCGGCGAAGTTGACGAGCGCGCTCGGCTGCGTGGAACGGAAGATGTCCTCCATCGCAGGGCGATCGGCGATGTCAGCTTCGACAAATGTCACCCGCGGGTTGCCGACCACTCCATCGAGGCTCGCAAGGTTGCCGGCATAGGTTAGCTTGTCAACGATGACGAGATGCGCATCTGTCTCCTGAAGTGCATAACGGGCGAAGTTGGCGCCGATAAAGCCGGCACCGCCGGTGATGATCACCGATGACATAGGTGGTTATTCTCCTTCGTGAGCATGACGATACAGCTTAGACGGAAATCTGCGAGGGGGCGGTCGCGATCGCTCTGAGGATGTCCATGGTCGTGATGATGCCGCGGATCTGCGGCCCGTCAGCGACAACCACGCGATGAATGCGACGGTTGAACATGAGCTCACAGACGCGTTGCAGCGTCGTATCCGGAGCCACCGAGACCGGTGGTTTGGTCATGATCTGGCCCGCGGTACTTGGTGACCAGGCGCCGATTGAGGTGCTCTTCCGGATAATATCAGTTTCCGAGATGACCCCGACGAGCTCACCCGCTGCGTTGATGACTGGCGCTCCGGTGATTTTTCGTTCGCTGAAGGTCTTAGCCACCTCTTTGAGCGGGGTTGACTCACTGACGACGACCACATCATTGATCATGACATCGGATGCGAGCAGGCTCATAAGAACTTTCTCCTTCGAGATGGATCAGGACACAACCGTGATTGGAACCGGCATGAAACAGGAGAGAAAAACCAGCAGTCCTATGACAGCAACGACCTTCCTCCACAAGCCAAGCCCGTCGTATTCATCGACAACCGGCGGGTGGCCTACTCGAAGCACCAGGGTCAGGAGCACCGCATAGACAACCCATCCAAGCCAGCCTTCACTCACCACGGCGTGTATCGCCAGACCCAGAACCCCCGCGTAAATTAGCCGTCCGATCCACTTTTGCCCGCGCGGTCCGAAAATAGCGTAGGTCACATGACCGCCATCGAGTTGTCCCACGGGAAGGAGGTTCAGACTTGTCATGAGAAGCCCAACCCAGGTAGCAAACCAGATCGGATTGAGCTCGATTGAAGACGGTACACCCAACGCCCGCTCGAGAAACTGGAAAAGCAAGGGGCTGTGAAAGATGAGATAGTCCTGGGTCAGTTCGACTGCCGGCGCGGTCGCGGCGTAATAGTGCGCGATCAATGCCGCTGGCACTGCAAAGGCGAAACCAGCAAGCGGTCCGGCAATACCTATGTCGAAAAGTGCGCGACGGCTCGGAATTGGCGACTTGATCTTGATGAAAGCGCCAAACGTCCCGATCCCGAGCGGCGCCGGGATGAAGTACGGAAGCGTCGCGCGCACCCGGTACCATCGACATGCGATGTAGTGGCCCATCTCGTGGGCACCGAGGATGACGATCAGTGTGAACGAGAAGAGCAGGCCCGACGCGAGCGCCGAGTTCTCTCCGCCCAGGAAGAGCAGCGTCCCCATTCCGGTCGTCGTCAGAACCGTCAGGCCGAGCAGGAAGATGTGAAGGATCAAACGGCCGGCCGTGATCTCACTTGGTTGCGTCTCGAGATGGCCCGGCGGTGGTCCGAGGCGATGGATGATCGTCGGCCGATAAAGATATTCACCCGGTGTCGGAAAGTAAGATGGTGGTTGACTCATGAATCACAAAGCCGGTTACTTGTCTTAGCCTTTCTTGAACAGCTTGTCGAAGGCTTTTCTGACATCGTCGCGATCGACCTGTTGGGCTCCACCGCGCGTTGTCAGCGGGACTCGCTTGTTTGGCTCAAAGTAATCGCAGAAATTAGCTTTCAGCTTGTCTTTTACGTATTCTGCCGCCGGCTCGCTGCATTGGTTGTTCTTGCCGGGGTCAAAAAAACGACAGTTCTTGCAGCAGTGAATATCCGCAGTACAATGTGGACACTCATCTGTCCGGGCGAACTTTCCGATCACCCTGATTTCACGGCCACAATGATGACAAACCATAAGTTCCCGCTCCTCGTATGTCTGGATGCGCGCCAGGGACGGAGTTGTGACAACAACAGCACCTTGCGCCCGAGTGAGATAGTCGCCTCGGGTGGCCCGCACCCCTTCATCCGAGCTCAATCAAAAAGGCGAGGAGAGCGACACCTGAACCTTGTACTTGGGGGTAGATTGAATTGAGTCAAAGACGGTAAAATGTCGTCGATGCCATCGCCTCGCGATGGTAGCACAGCGCGCAAACGGGCCACAAGGAGCGCGCGCGCCGAGACTCAGCCCGGCGATTTCGGTGATCTCCTCAGCGATCACGAGAGTGGATCAGGATGAACATCATCAAAGATGGAGAGGATGCTCTCCGCGCCGAAGCTCGTCTTCGCGTGGTCCTCGACCGCGGGAAGTGGTTCTTGACAACCGACATCGCGCAGCGGGCAGTGATCGCCGAAGCGCAATTCGAGTTGCGTGTCGAATGGGGAAAACTCCTCCTCACCTGGTGGAGTGAGGACCTCTTCGATTCGTGCCGGGTGATTGGCTTCGACGTCCTCGACGGCCTCGTCCGTCTGCAGGCGCGCCGCGGGATGACGCGAGCGACGGTAACACTGACGCTCTGGCAGGCCGGTCGGGATGCAGCGGTTGAGCGTCTCTCCTACCTCAATCTGACTAGAAACATTCTTCTTCAGTATGACCGCCGACTTGGGGTGCGTTCCGCCACTACCACGGTTCATCGATCAGGCCGGTTTCGTAGCGGGTACACAAGGCTGGTCCTTGAACGCCGGGGAGCAGCGGTACTTGCCATGGGTGTCAGCGCGTTTGAAGATCAGCAGATTATCGATGGCGTGGTGGAGGCCGGCCTTGTCTGGGTGACACGGTTCAATCAGACGAGGAAGATTGCGGACCAGGCTCGCGAGTTGTGGCTCCTGCTGCCGAAGGGGCGAGCCCGGACTGTGATCGAGCGTTTAACCCTGATCTCGACCCACCATCTCGGAACTCAGATCTGCTGTCTCGAGATCGATGAGGACGCGGGCACCGCAACTGCGATCAGTATCGCGGCCCAGATGGAGCTATTGAGTACGCATCCAAGAAGACTGACGTGGCCTGCTGCAACACCCTCGACCGCCGCGGTGACATCGCTACGATCTCGCATTGTCCAATTGGCCCCGGACTTGATCGAGGTTCGCCCTGCAATCGGAGGGCGGGGCGAAAAGTTCATGATCCATGGTCTCGAATTCGCCCGCTGGAGTGCGTCTGGCCGACCTGGTGTCCTGTTCGGAGTTCGCGACTGGAAGCGGTTGACGAGCTGTACCTTTCGGGAACTGAAAAAACTCGTTGACGAGATGACTCACTGGCGAAGGGCGGACTCACCAGACCGAAAGCAGGTCCTCTACCGTCTGCGCGCAGAAGGTTGGCTGGAGTCGATCATCCGGCAGGACATCCGCGGGTTCGACCCGACACTTGATGAGCGTTTCGTCTACTCGCAGATACCCGCGTGGAGGGGAGATGAACGCTCAGTCCTGGATCTGCTGGCGGTAGATCACGGGGGCAGGTTAGTCGTGATCGAGATCAAAGCGGCTGAGGACCCGATGCTGCCATTGCAGGGGCTCGACTACTGGCTTCGAGTCGAGGAGGCCCGGCGACAACACCAGTTCGAGCAGCGAGGCCTGTTCCCCGGTGTCAAGTTGGCAGACAGAACTCCCCTGTTGTACCTCGTCACGCCGCGATTGAGATTTCACCGCACCTTTGCCGAGGTTGCGGCCTGTCTGTCGCCAGAGGTGGAGGCTTACAGAATTGGCATCAATGCGAACTGGCGGGCGGGACTAAAGGTGTTGTCCCGGGAGAGGGTAAATCCGGGGCAGTAATTGACGCGGCACGGGGCACCCGGTCAGTACCATCCGCGACCGCGGTGGGTTCGCCTATCGACGATGGATAGCATCCCGCAGCGGCGGTATGCCGAGCTGGGGCTCGGCGTGTCCGGGAGCGAGCGCCCTTGATCGGGTGGCAGCCTGGGAACGCCGAGCCCCAGCTCGGCTTTTTGACACACCCTGCCGGGCCAACGGAGTCGCGAGGTGGCGCAATCCCCTGATTTGCGCGACACTCCTCAGCAT
>JANNRD010000447.1:0-1716 GCA_031401095.1 Acidobacteriota bacterium | reverse complement strand
GTGCGCGTCCTGCCGGACACGCTGCGGGTGACGATTACTGAACGCGAGCCATACACCGTAGCGCGCCTTGAGAGCGGCGCTCTCGTTTGGGTCGACCGCGACGGTGTCATCCTCGACGAGCAGGGTGCCTTCAAGAGCTCGAACGAGCGGGACCGAGGGCTGCCTCTCTTGAGTGGGCTTATTGAGGGGCCTGATAAGCTGTCGCGCGAGGCCAATCGCAAGCAACTCCAAAGCTACGAAGCATTGGTCGAGAGTCTCGCTCAGGGGCTGCCTCCAATGCTCGAACGGATCGATGAGGTTCGGTTTGATGAACTCGAAGGGGTCCACCTTCAGGTGACGGGCCGGCGCATGAAGGTGATCGCAAGCCCAGACGATGTTGCCAGTCAGTTGAAGAGGGCTCTTGCCGTGATTGACGCGGTTGATCGCGGTGATCTCTCGGCTCTCGAACTCTTCAAGGTCACCGATGCGACAAAGCTGGTGGCGGGCGAGCACCTGAGTTATGTCGATATGCGCGCCCCGAATCGCGTTGTCCTGGGCCTCGCACGCTGACGTGATCCGAAGGCGGAGTGAAGTTATGCGGACGGAATCCCGGGCTTTCCCGGGTGGAAGGGAACGAGGAGTTGAATGGCAAAGCAACCAACATCGATCGTCGGGCTGGACATCGGGACAACAATCGTTCGAGTAGTCATCGCGGAGGCGGTTGAGGGGCAGTTCGAGGTGGTGGGTATCGGCGAAGCAGAGTCGAGAGGTCTGCGCAAGGGAGTAATCAGCAAGCCTGATCTGGCGGTTGATTCAATCAAGAGAGCCATCGAAGCGGCCGAGCGTATGGCCGGGTTGACGGTGACTGAGGTTTACGTTGCTCTCGGTGGGACGCAGATCAAGGGTTCGAATAGTGAGGGAATGATTGCCATTCCTGGACGTCAACGGGAGATCAGCAGGGAGGATATCAAGCGGGTTGTTGAGACCGCGTGCGCTGTCCCTATTTCGGCAGGGCGGGAAGTGGCCGATGTACTTCCGCAGGAATTTATTGTCGATGACCAGGACGGTATTGATGATCCATTCGCGATGCTCGGTTCGAGACTGGCGGTCTCCGTACATATCGTCACCAGTCCGGTGGCTGCTAAACAGAATGTCATCACCTGTGTCAACCGAGCTGGATTTCACGTTGCCGATGTGACGATTGGCCAGCTCGCGGCCGGTGAGGCGATTCTGACCGATGAAGATCGCGAATACGGTTCGGCGGTGGTCAACATCGGCGGAGAAACAACAAGCCTCGCGATCTACCAGAGAGGTGCAGTCTGGCATACCGAGGTTTTTCCGATCGGCGGGAGCCACTACACAAATGACATCGCATTCGGGCTCCGGACCCCGATCCCGGAGGCGGAGAGGATTAAGCGCGAGCATGGATGCGCCTATCGTCCGCGCCTTGCTAATCGCGAGGACGAGTTGATTGAAGTGCCCAGCGTTGGTGGGCGTGAGGCGCGCACAGTCACGAGGCAGCTTCTTTGTGACATTGTCGAACCCCGAGCGGAGGAGATGCTGGCGCACGTGCATGAGGGAATTCGGCTCGCGGGATTCGAGAGACAGCTGTCGAGTGGGATAGTGCTCACTGGCGGCGGCGCGCTGCTTGAGGGATTGGTCGAAGTGGCGGAGCAGGTTTTTGATGCCCCGGTCCGGGTCGGTGTGCCGGAGGAGATTGACGGTTTGGCGGATGAT
>JANNRD010000446.1:0-10132 GCA_031401095.1 Acidobacteriota bacterium | reverse complement strand
GACTCCGGCATCGAACGTCATCCGGTACTCGCCGGTATCGGTCAGATTAGGAAATAGCTGAAAGCGCTCCTTGAGCGTCAGGCGATCGGACAGTCTGTGAGAGAGGGATTGCCCGACAAGTATCTCGCCAGCGCTTCTCGTCCTTCCGGTGGAGTAGTTCTCGTGGTTAAACGACCCGCCCCCGAAGGCCTGGAGGTCTGTTCGTTCATTCTTGATGACGCTATATCCGAGTCCTCCGCCAAAGACCGACCGCAAGTCGAGAAGCTGTATCTCGTTATGCTCGAAATCGGCAAAGCCAAAACCAAACAACTTCTTCCTGAGGCTGATCTCGTAACGACCACCACCTCGGATTGCGCTTGCGGTCGTCGTCGACACACCATTGGTTTTGTTCTTCGCGTTGATGAAAGCAGCATAGAGCGTCGTCTTGTCCCGTCGCGTCTCTCTGGCAAAGTTCGCGCCAAGGGTGCTCGTGTTGGTGTCGATATTGCCGGTCGTCAGACTATACCCGAAGTCGACATATCCATTCCAGAACTCGAACCAACGAGGATGGAGTGAGTGCTCATATGCCCTTTGCTCAGATGCCGAGCGAATGACGGCAACCGATGTGCGTTCGAGACTGACGCTCCTCGCATTCTCCTGCCCCACCTCCACCTTCCCGTCCTTGACAACCAGCTTCCCGACCAGCGTCCTGCCGTCCTTGAGGGTGAGATGGAGGGGTTGTTCGGATGCAATCTCCAGAACGACGTCAGTCTTGACCGTCAGATCCCCCGCATACTCTGACTTGAAAGTCAGCGTCGAGGCGTCGGCTTTGACAATTACGCCGGTCAGCCGATCCCCATTCTTCATCACCAATTGATCTCCGAGGACGGTCGCGCTCATAGAACACAGCCATCCGAGAAACAAACACAAGTACCGGAGTCTCTTCATTCATTCTCCTCAAAATAGCGATTCGTCGTAGTTCCCGCCGCCGATCCCAGAGAGATCAGCGCCACGCTGCGTATGCAGTGGGGGTCGCAAATTGGTACCGCGGCTGGAACGCATAGCATAAACGGTGGTGTCCTGGATTGGCGAAAGGGGCAAAAAGAAGAGTCAGCGCCGGACGCGAGGGAACGCGAAACTGAAAATCAAAACGAGGCCACGACTATCGGGCCTTAGCGTTTCTTCGCGTCCTTCGCGTGAGTCATCTTTCTTTCATCTGCCTTGTCGCTCCCGATCATCAGTCGGCTGCCTTCCGTTTACCCTCACAGGCTATCCTGTTTCAATGGGACCGCGCAACGGTGGAAACCGAAGCGTTTTCCGTGAAATGAGGCGGCTACCCAAAGAGATTGAATTTGGCAGAGTGGCGGCCTATCATGACCGCGTCTCTGATCACATCTGCTCGATATCAGGGCGACTCAACCACTGGAACGCTGAATAACCTGGGAGTCCTTCAAGCTGGCTATGGGGTGCCCTTGATGTTTCGCCTGGAGGAATAATGAAGTACCTGCTGCTCGCGCTCTTGCCTCTTTTGCTCGTTCTGTCTGCGATCCCGGGCACCGGCAACATCTACAACAATCCGCCCACAGCCTCTCCTGAAGAAGTCGGGCTTTCTAGTAGCCGGCTAGCCAACATCCGCACGGTCATGAACCGGCACGTTGCGGCGAAGCAGATTCCGGGCGCCATCGCGCTGGTCGCGCGCCACGGCAAGATCGCGTATCAGGAAGCCTACGGGATGGCTGACATCGAGGCCGGAAGGGCCATGCGCCTCGACACGATTCACCGCATCTATTCGATGAGCAAGCCGATCACCAGTGTCGCGGTCATGATGCTGTACGAGGAGGGCCACTTCCAGCTCAGCGATCCGGTCGCCAAATATATCCCCGAATTTGCAAAGATGACCGTTGGTCTCGAAGAGAAGGATCCGCAGACCGGCAAAATGGTCCTCAAAGCCGTGCCGGCGAAGCGGTTGATCACCATCCGCGATCTGCTACGGCACACAGCGGGGCTGACCTATGGATTTTTCGGCGACGCGCTTGTCGACCGCGAATACCGGAACGCGAAGATACTCGGCGATCTGAACCTCAAGGACTTCATCACGAACCTGACGCGACTCCCGCTCCTTTACGAGCCCGGCACACGATGGAATTACAGCGTCTCGGTTGACGTTCTGGGACGCCTCGTCGAGGTGGTCTCAGGAAAGCCCTTCGATCAATTTCTGCAGGAGCGGGTATTTCTACCACTGGAAATGAGCGATACGGGCTTCCAGGTGCCGGCCAGCAAGAAGTCCCGGCTGGCGAGGCTCTATTCACCGACCCGGGACGGGAAGATTGAGCCCGCCGTCGTATGCGCAACGCGCCAGGAATGTACTGAGAAGTTCCCCAATGCCGCACCGTCCTATCTTGAGCAGCCGTCGCTCCTCTCGGGCGGCGGTGGGCTGGTCTCGACTGCGTACGACTATCTGCGTTTCAGCCAAATGCTTCTCAATAAGGGCCAGTACGGCGGCAAGCGTCTCCTCAGCCGAAAAACCGTCGAACTGATGAGCAGCGATAATCTGGGAGAGATTCCGAGCGGCATGCCCGGCTACGGATTCGGCCTCGGGTTCGCGGTCAGCAAGGCACCCGGCGCGGCCGGTCTCCTTGGCTCGCCCGGCGAATACAACTGGGGAGGCGCTGCCGGCACCAAGTTCTGGATCGATCCCAAGGAAGACCTGATCGGCATCTTCATGATCCAGATTTTGCCCCACACCGGCCTGGAATACGGCTCCGAGTTCCGTGTCTTGACCTACCAGTCGGTATCGGATTAGCTCCGAAACGGCACGTTGGGACGAGCTAAAGGAGACCTCTCTGAGAACGTGTCAGAAGAAGACGCGTTGGATGAACCAGTAGCTTCCCCCGAGAATGACACCTCCCGAGCCGAACGTAACAATCCTCTCGCTGAGCGTTGGGATTCGCTTCCGCAGAGTCGCAAGGAGCCCGGCAACGACGACGACGATACACACCTGCCCGATCTCAACGCCAAAATTGAAAGAGAATAGCGACCAGCCCAGCGCCTGGCGCGGAAGGCCGAATTCGCGCAACACTCCCGCGAACCCGAATCCATGAATAAGGCCGAAGAAGAAGGCGATCAGTGCGCGAACATCGCGACCCTTGCTGCCAACCATGAGGTTGTCAACGCCGACATAGATGATGCTCAGCGCGATCGCGGGCTCGATCAGGCGTGACGGGATATCAAACAGACTCAGAGCAGCGAGCGAGAGCGTGATACTGTGCGCCACCGTGAAGGCGGTCACGATCGTCAACAACCGAGCCAAGGTCCCGCCCAACAGTAACAGGCCAACGATGAAGAGAATGTGGTCTGGTCCCGTGAAGATGTGATAGATGCCGCCGAGTACGAACTTCCTGACAACCGCCATCGTGCCTTGCCGCGTGCCCCGGAAATAATCAAAGGTCTTTCGGTCGCGGGTGAGTATCTCCTGATGGACGAGCGCGTCGCCTTCATAAATATTGAGAAAGGTCTGGTGCTGTGCGTCGTAGGGAAAGAGTTGACAGGCGACACTCAAGACGCCGAAGGAGGCACTATCGGAGAAGCGCAGGTACAGTGAAATCGCCTGCCGGTCCGAGAGCGGCGTGAGACGCAGCAACTCTGGTACAAGGACGCGCCCATCGACCGAGACTATCAGGCGGGCGCGCAAAAGCTGCAATATCGCATCCCGCTTCGCTTCCGACGCAGCAGGATCGAGCATCTGCTCACTCGGCGATACCCCCAGCTCGTGAGCCAGATCCACAACATGCGCGACCAGAGCGCCTTCCAACTGGCCCTGCTTGACGCGGAGATCGAGGTAGCTAAAGGGTGAGGGATGGGCGAACGAAGGCGCTGCCAGGCATCCCCAAAGGACGATCAGCAGCGCCGTTCGGAGGAGGGCGGGCATCTCCACCGGATTACTTCGTCTCGGCGTAGATCTGAGCGACATCAGCCTTCAGACGGCCCATGCCGTAGGCCTTGTACTTTTCGGGCAGCTTGAGTTCGGTTGCGGCCTGATCCGCAGTCTTGCCCTCTTTCCTGGCCTGCTGGGTGGCGGCCACCAGGTCGCGCATGAACTCCCCGTATTCCTTGAAGTCGCCCCACGTCATAACCGTGCTATGGCCGGGGATGACCGATTCGACCCCTCGAATACCTGCTGCGGCCTTGGCAAGAGTCGTCGGATAATCGAGCGCATTGCCGCCGTTGTTAATATCGATGATCGGCGTATTCTTGCCCGCAAAGATATCACCGGAGTGCATGACTTTCAGCCCCGGGAAGACGACGAACGTATCTCCACCGGTATGGCCGCGCCCAAAGTAATAGAGATCGATCTTTTCCTTGCCCTTCTTCAGACTGAGCTTGTCCTTGAAGGTCGTCCCGGGCAGGAACTTCTTTCCTTCCGCCGACAAGAATGCGGGCATCTTCTCCATGCTCGTCTTGCAGTTTTCATGGGCGACGAAGGCGACAGAGTCGGTGAAGGCGCTGTTGCTCCCCACGTGATCGCCGTGCGTATGAGTATTGATGATCATCGTCACAGGCTTTGGTGTGACCGTCTTCACCTTTTCCAGAATCCCGGGCCCCATGCCCGGATTCTTTGTGTCTACCAGGACAACGCCATCATCCGTGATCAGAGCCGCGGTGTTCCCGCCACCACCCGTGATGACGTACAGATTCTCCTTGACCTGCTGAATCTCGAGCGTCACCGCCGTCTGCTGGTTTGCAGCGAGAAGTGAAACCACGCCGACGAGTAGAAAACCGGACAAGACAGCCAACCGCTTCATAGGGATCCTCCTTGGATGTTGTTGGTCGTATGATAAACACCGAACGTCAAGGAAACAAGATTTCCACGGGAATTCGCCGAAAGAGGTCATCACTCAGCAGCGGCTGAGCCGGCAACGCAGAGGGCAATCGTCAGTACACTCACGGCGCCAAGGCCTGCCGGCACGTTCCGTGCATCTCGGGGAGTGGCGCGCAAAGCCGTGGGTCTGCGCACCTTGACGCGAGGCAAAGCGCGTGATACTTCACTCACAGATGGAGCCTGCCACCCCCACAGGTCGGTGCAGGCTGATCCCGGGTGTATCCACCCGCTTAACGACCCTCATTAAGGAGCCTGAAGAAGTGAAAGGATTCTCGCCGTCTCGAACCCTACTCAGCGTTGCGATCATCGTCCTTTTCTCGATGCTGCCTTCCATGGCCCAGACTTTCGAGTTCTTTCCTGGCGCAAAATACGACCCCGCTATACCCACAATGAAGCAGGTCGTCGGTCACGATTGGGGAGAACGGATTACGATGCACCACGAGATGGAGAAGTATTTGACCGCACTCCAGCAAGTGGCCGGGCCACGGGTCAAGGTGGTCAAATACGCTGAGACCTGGGAAGGCAAGTCTCTCTACTACCTCATCATTGGCTCGCCAACGAACCTCAGCAGGCTCGATGAGATTCGCGCCGGTATGCAACGTTTGTCAGACCCGCGCCAGCTCAGTGGGTCAGATGCCAACCGTCTCATCAGCTCCCAGCCTTCAATCGTCTGGTTGATCTGTGGCGTCCACGGCAACGAGATCTCGAGCGTTGATGCCGGCCTGCTGACGGCTTATCACCTCCTCGCCGCGCAAGACGATGAGTTGGTGGCAAATGCCATGAGGAATTCCCTCGTCATCATAGACCCAATGCAGAATCCCGACGGACGAGATCGGTTCATCAACTACTTTCGCCAGAACATGGGACGATGGCCCGCCGCCGACACGCAGTCCGCCGAACATAACGAAGTCTGGCCAAGCGGGCGTGTCAACCACTACCTCTTTGATATGAACCGTGACTGGTTTGCGCAGACACAGCCCGAGACGCGCGGCCGAACGCGCGCCTATCTCGATTGGTTTCCCCAAGTGTTTGCCGACCTGCACGAAATGGGGACCGACAGTGCCTACTACTTTGCGCCACCTGCGCTTCCGTACAATCCAAACATGACCAAGCCGCAGATCGACTGGCTCGGGAGTTTTGGCCGGAATAACGGGAAGTGGTTTGATAAATTTCGTTTTGATTACTTCACGAGGGAAAACTACGATTCGTTCTACCCCGGCTATGGTGAAGGCTGGCCGATGTTCCACGGTTCAATAGGGATGACCTACGAGCAGGCGTCTGCGCGCGGGATGGTGGCCCGCCGCAGCGATGAGACGGAGATGCACTACCGTGAGACGGTTCAGCATCATTTTATTGCTTCCCTCGCGACCATCGAACACACGGCGACAAATCGGGAGGCTTTGTTGCGGTATTTCTATGACTATCGTCGCACCGCGATCGAGGAGGGGGCGCGTGAGACGGTCAAGGAATACATCATCGTTCCGGGCTCGGATGCAAACCGCGCAGCGCGTTTGGCGGCCTCGCTCATGGCCTCAGGAATCGAAGTCAAGCGTGCGGAGGCTGCGTTCCGAAATCCGGCAGCCCGCGACTACGCGAGCGATCAATTGCAGGCCCGCGACTTCCCGGCCGGGTCTTTCGTCGTCTCGTTGGCGCAGCCAGCCAAACGCCTCGCAAAAACGCTCATGGACAAGGAAACTCTGCAGGACAGGGAGTTTATCGATGAGCAACGGCAACGCAATCTGAAGCGGCAGTCGGAGCAGTTCTACGACGTCACAGCATGGTCGCTGCCGTTCCTCTATGACGTCCTCTGCTACAGGGCGGAGACGGCCTCGACCGGGCAGTTCACCGTCCTGAAGGAGGCGCCCAAGGCTAGTGGACGGACTCTGAGTACCGAGGCGAGCCTGGCATATCTCATTCCGTGGGGTACGCAGTCAGCCGGATCGGCGCTCGCAGACCTCTTCCGACAGAACATTCGGGTACACTCCAGTGACAAGCCTTTCCGTATCAATGGCACGGGTTTTCCGTCGGGCACTTTGATCATCAAGGTCAAGGACAACCCGGCGGACCTGCACAAGCGAATAGTGGCTCTGGTCGCGGCCTATGGGGTTGACGCCTTTCCAACGGATTCGGCCTGGGTCGATGACGGACCCAATTTCGGGAGTGCCAGCGTCAGATACCTTCCGAGGCCGCAGGTGGCGCTGGCCTACAACGCACCGACCTCAGCCAACTCGGCGGGCTGGACCCGATATCTCATCGAACAGCGCTATGGATATCCCGTGACGACGATTCGCGCTGAACAACTCAGAACGACGGACCTCGCCAAATACAACGTGCTGATCCTCCCGGACAGCAGTGCGGGTTACACTAGTGCGATCGGCGATGGAGCCCGTTTGCGAGAGTGGATGTCGGCTGGGGGAACACTGATCACCTTTGCCGGGGCGACAAGCTGGGCGGCGGATGAAAAGGTCAACCTGCTGCCGGCGCGCCGCGAACATCGCGAGAAGCCGGATGCGAAGTCTGAAAAACGCGAACCAGCCGAAGGCGCGCCGACGGCTCAGGCCTCGCAGAGTCGACCTGCCGACCCGGCCACTGCCAAGGAACCCCTACTCGACAAAGCCATCGAACCCAAGGAGGAGTGGCCGAGCTCGACGCCGGGTGCCATTGTTCGCGCGAGCGTCGATCGGACTCACTGGCTGGGATTCGGCTATGGCGAGACCACGACAGTCCTCGTCGACAGCAATCGCATCTTCACTCCGCTGAGGCTCGATCAGGGCGTCAATGTCGTTCGATACCTGCCGGAGGACCGCTTTCAAGTAAGTGGGCTGATCTGGGACGACGCAAAGAAACAACTACCGAATAAGGCTTATCTCATGTATGTCAGGACGGGACGTGGCCATTTGGTTGCGTTTGCTGAAGACCCCGGCTATCGCGCGTTCCTCGAAGGACTGAATGTCATGCTGCTCAATGCGGTGTTGTTAGGCCCGGGTCACTAGCAAGGCGACCGATTCAGTCCGAAACTGCCAGACACCTCCCGCACGCTACCGCGGGTTGAACTGACGGATACCGATGCTGATGATGGTTCAGCACGGCGCTCGGTAGCGGGTGGCTACGGCTTGACCGACAAGAGAGATGAGACGACTCTTCAGCGAATTGGTTTTTCCCCTGGTTGCGGTTCTCGCGGCCTTCTTCATCGGAGGGCTGATCGTCCTCGCGATCGGCGATAACCCGTTCGAAGTCTATCGACTGCTTCTCTCCAGTGCTTTTAGCTTTCACGACGCCCTTGGAAACTTCACTTTTGACAACTGGGGCTACACTCTCTTCTATGCGACGCCACTCATCTTCACCGGACTTGCCGTCGCACTTGCTTTCAAATGCGGGCTCCTCAATATTGGAGCTGAGGGCCAGCTCTATCTCGGCGCTTTCGCTGCCGCATGGGTTGGCTTTACGTTTACCGGACTGCCCTCGTTTCTTCTCATCCCAATAGCTATGCTCGCCGCAGTTCTCGCCGGCGGGGCTTGGGGAGCTATTCCAGGACTCTTGAAGGCACGGTTCGGATCGCATGAGGTGATCAACACCATCATGCTCAACTTCATTGCCGTCGGCCTGCTAAGCTACCTGACGCAGCGCCACTACAAGATAGCCGGCGATCCGATCATGCAGACGGTCGAGATTGCGGAGCAGGGACATCTTGGTCGTTTTCACGGCTTGCTGGCGCCATTTGGAATCGACTTCCCTCAGAGGATCCCGCTCAACTTTGCATTTATCCTGGCGCTATTTGCGTGTCTTGGCTTCTATTTCCTGCTTTGGCGTACTAAATGGGGATATCAGATCCGCGCCGTTGGCGCGAACGCGCGGGCTGCGGAGTATGGCGGAATCAGCGTTCAGCGGCAGATCGTCCTCGCGATGGCGCTTTCGGGCGCTCTTGCAGGCATGGTCGGCATCAACGAAGTGCTTGGCTACCGGCATCGCTACTATCACGACTTTTCGGCAAACTATGGCTTCACCGGGATCGCCGTTGCGCTCCTCGGCAGGAATCACCCACTGGGTATCATTCTCGCCGCGATTCTCTTTGGCGCCCTGATTCGCGGTGGCCTGTTCGTCGATATCTTTTCCGATCACGTTTCGAAAGATCTCGTTCAGGTACTTCAGGCAATCATCATTCTTTTTGTTTCAATGGAAGCGCTCTTTCGCAAGCTACTTGCGCGACGAGCGGCGGTTCGAAGTTAGAAAACGACGGTCTCGGTACAGCCGATGCTCAATGACGTCTTCAACGCAACCTTGATCGCCTCGACAATCAGGCTCTCAACGCCATTGATTCTCGCGGCGCTCGGCGGGGTATACTCGGAGCGGGCGGGAGTGATCAATATCGCCCTCGAGGGAATCATGCTTGCGGGGGCCTTTACCGCCGCGGCTGTGACCATCTTCAGCCATAGTCCCTGGGTGGGTCTTCTGGCGGCAGTCGTTTCGGGCGTGCTGGTCGCCTCGGTGCTGGGCGTCGCGGCAATCAAGTACCATGCCGATCAGGTGGTCAGCGGAACGGCGATCAATATTCTCTTCCTCGGTGTTCCGGCTTTGCTCTCGGGCGCTTTCTTCGACTCCACCGGAGCGACGCCGCAATTGCCTCATGACCAGGTACTTCCGGACGTGACCATCTTCACCGGCGATACCTCATCGATGCTCTCCTCGATCTTTAACCAGAAGCCCCTCGTCTATCTCGCCCTCTTCGCGGTGCCGGCAACCTGGTATATTCTGTACCGGACCCCCTTTGGGTTACGCCTCCGCGCGGTCGGTGAGAACCCGGAAGCGGCCGACATGGCGGGAGTGAGCGTCACAAGGATGCGTTTCGCGGGGGTAATGATTTCTGGTGCTCTCGCGGCGCTCGGTGGCGCGTATCTTTCCATCGGCCAGAACTCACTGTTCACTCGCAATATGACAGCTGGCCGGGGCTTTATCGCTCTGGCAGCCTTGATTTTTGGAAAGTGGCATCCGGTTGGGGCATTTTTTGCCTGCATCCTCTTCGGCCTGGCGGAAGCGGTCGCTATTCGAATGCAGGGGACAGTCAATATCCCGAACCAGTTCATACAACTGATTCCCTATGTCGTCACAGTCGTTGTCCTCGCCGGGCTGATTCGCCGCGCAACGCCGCCGCGCTCACTCGGCATTCCGTACGTCAAGGAATAGGTCAGGGCGAATCATTTTCGTTCAGAGTCAGAAGGGGTTGTTGATGTCGATACCGATCTTTGACCGTGCGCAGGTTTCAGCGCGGTATATGCG
>JANNRD010000445.1:0-9833 GCA_031401095.1 Acidobacteriota bacterium | reverse complement strand
CCCATCTTGACGCCATCGTGCGCGTCCAGCTCCTTGTACCACTCGTCCAGTGTCTTGCCCGTTGCCGCCTTTGCAGCCTCATTCGTCACCGGATGATCAGCTTCGAGTTTATACTTCAATGATCCAACCTCCTCGTTTGCTCTGAATGTGAGGCCGCCAACGGGCGCCCTCACCTGTATATTAAACGAGAATTGCCGTTCATTTAGCTGGGTTTAAAAAAAAGATGCGCCCGGCAACTCTGATCCAGTAATCAGTGAAGCCGGGCGCCGCGCTACCAGGCATTTCTCCCCTAGTCGAAGAGATTCTGTAGGTTGAGTATCTGGCCCAGGACAGCCCCAAGGATCAGATATCTTCCGCCAGAGTAGTTGCCATAGCTGTGGCGGCCGTAGTAGCCGTCCTCATACCCGCGCTGGAAGCCCTCACGGAAGTAGTGGTTGTACTCGTCCTGGTTGACGTAGTAACCCGTGAAGCCGTAGTTCCCGTCCTGATAGGCATATGCGTCCTGATAGCTAAAGCGCCATCCGTCCTCACGGTCTGCCTGACCGGCCCTGAGGCCTTCTTCGTAGCCTAGATTGACGGCCTCTCTGAGGAGGTCTGCGGCGTACTGGTTGACCTCATAGTAGCTTCCCCCGCGCGAGTAGCGATAGTTCGGCGCAGTGTAGAAGTACGGGTCGTTGTTGTAGTCGTGGCTTCTCCAGTTCTGCAGACGACGCTGTTGTTCCCGCAGGCGCTCGACGTACTGCTGCTGGAATCTGTAGTGCGCCATGCGGCGTTGCCCCTGCAGCTGACGCGCCCATTGTTGAGCGATGCGATCGCGCTGATCGAGACGCGATCGGTACTGTTCGATCCGCTGCTGCTGCTCGTGGATGAGTTGCTGCTGACGCTGTTGTGAGAGACGCGGCCGCTGCTGGTTCCATTGACCCTGCTGTCGGCGCTGCTGATCCCACTGACCCTGCTGCTGCTGATCCCGCTGTTCGCGTCCCTGTCGCTGCTGCTCGTTCCGCTGACCCTGCTGCTGTCGCTGATCCCGCTGACCCTGATCCCACTGGCCGCGGTCCTGTCGCTGTCGCTGTTCCGCCTGGCGACGCTGAGCCTCCTGCTGTTGCTGCTGCTGCACGCGCTCGCGCTGACGAGAGGACTCCTGCTCTGAGCGCTGCTGCCGCTCGCGCTGACCCTCCAGTTGGCGCTCTTGCTGAGCACGCATCTGCTGCTGCCGCTGCGCGTCCTGCTGCTGCTGCTGCGCGTTCTGCTGCTGCCGCTGCGCGTCCTGCTGCTGCCGCTGCGCGTTCTGCTGCTGTTGTTCCTCAGCGTTGCGTTGCGCGCGCTGTGGCCTTTGTCGAATGGTCACCGGTTGGTTGGAAGGCTGAGATGCCTGCTCGCTTTGGTGGCCCTGCACTTCCGGTTGCCGTGACCTTTGCGGCCTCTGCTCCGGCTGGCCTTGCTGTCCGCGTTGTTCTCCTTGTCCGCGCTCTTCCCGTCCGCGTTGACCTCTCCCTTGACGTTCCTGCGCGGTGGCGATCGTGCTCATCCCTGCAAGCGACATCGCGCCGATAACCATGCCCCTCATGACTCTGTTCCAGATATTGACCCTCATTCTTCCCTCCTCGCGTCCACCACGATCGCTCCTCTTTGTCCGATCGAGCGCTTGGAGCCTAATCGCTCAACCTTTGGGATCGACGGGAACACTTCCTGCTCCTCGTCATCCGCCCGATCTAAGGGCAACGATCGTGCCGTTGCGAATCACACAGAGTAATAAGGCTTTATGGGTGCAGTCGGCCAATCCGAGAACACGATTGTGGTGGCTTGATAGACGAAATGGGTTAGTCGTCTGGTCGGTCTGAGGGAAAACAAACCACAGTGAACGGAGAGAGAACCTATCTCAGGTTTATCCAACGGTCGAAAGCGTGACCGAAGCGGTCTGCGGCGCGCTCCAGGGTGTTCCTCAGCAATCGACCATGGCGTTGATGCGGAGGGCATATCTCTCCTCATCCCAATCCGCGATCACCCTTCCCGAAGTCGTCATCCCGAGATACGCAGCTGGTAGCGTTGAAGCCATCGGAAGCACCTCACCTAACTCGAGCCCGGTGAAACTGACCGCGTTTCCCACCGCTGAATTCATCGCAAGAGAAGAACCGGCCAGATTCGGTGCTCCCGGAACCGCGACTCGCCCCGAAGCGCTCAGTTTCACTTCAACGCCTCCGAGCAGGTAATTGCCGGGTGGACATCCAGCCGCGGCCGTCGCATCCGTGACGAGTAGACTGCGATCTGCGCCCTTGGCGCGCACCATCGACTTCACCGTCGCCGGGGGTAAATGGTGACCATCGACGATCAGACTCATCCACAGCTCATCGGCCGCCAACTGTTCCCAAATCAGATTGGGGTGCCGCGGCAGCAACTGCGCACAACCATTTCCCAGATGTGTCGAGAGCGTGGCGCCAGCACTTATCCCGGCACGAATCTCGTCAGGTGTCGCGGCTGTATGGCCGATCGCTACCCGGATGTTCTGTTCGACGAGATAGCCGATCAACTCAAGTGCGCCAGGCACCTCGGGAGCCACCGTCACCAGAATGATGCGTCCGTTGGCGGCGCCCTGCCGGCGCTTAAAGTCTTCAATCGAAGCCTGCACCACGTGGGCGCGCTGATGCGCCCCGCGCGCGCCATCCTCAGGCGAGATGTAGGGTCCTTCCATATGGATTCCGGCAATCGCGGGATCCTCACTCGTCGCGAGAAGTCGAGCGCACTTCGCAAATCGCTCGAAGGACGACGTAATCAGCGTCGCGAGATAGCGGGTCACGCCGGTCCGCCTCATCGCCTCCGTCGCGTGCTCGAGGCTAGTGTGTGTATTTGTCGGATCGTTGAAATCGACTCCTGCAAAGCCGTTGACCTGGAGGTCAAAGAAACCGTTCGTCTCAATTCTCATTGCAGATCTCACCTGTGGTCACTGACGTGAATCCGCCCCTCGTTCAGTCATTCCGGCTGGGAATCGCTCGGCCGGCTGGGAATCATTCGGATCGACCCCAACTCTCCAATCAGGAAATGAACGATGCCAAACGCGATCAGGTACATGACAGAGCAGACCGCGAAGATCGGCGTGAAGGACAGATTCTGAACCACCCACCCGATACTCAACTGGGTGATCGCACCGGCAAAACCGCCGAGCGCGCCACCAAAACCCGAAACGGAACCGACTGCCCGCTTTGGAAAGACCTCTGCCGGTAGCGTGATGTTTCCCCACGCTGCATGACCAAACATGATCGCAGCCATGAGTCCAAGCGCCATGACGGGACTCTTCGCTTGCGTGATCAGCAAACACAAAACCGGCATCGCACACGAAACGCCAAGCATTGTCGCCTTGCGCGCACGGCTGATAGACCAGCCGCGGCTGATCAGATACCGCGGAATTCCGCCGCTTGCAAGGTTGCCGATCGCGAGCGCCGCAAACGGGATCCAGCCGAACTTGCCCAGATCAGCAAGATTGAAGCCTCTTTCCTGTTGCAGATATGTTGGCGTCCAGAAGAAAAGAAAATAGGAGATCGGATCGGTCAGCACCCGCGCCAGAATGCAGCCCCACGTCTCCTTCATCCGTAGCAAGCGCCCGATCGGCGCCGATCCCGTCACCGCATCTTCGGCCCTGGTGTCCGCCAGAATCATCTCCCTCTCGCCTTCACTGATCCGTGGATGGTCCTGAGGAAGACGATAGAAGGCCGCCCAGACGGCTACCCAGACGAATCCAAGCGCACCCGTCACGATAAAGGCATAGCGCCAGCCCCAGGTAAGTGCGATGAATGAGACGATTGGCGTTGCGAGCGCCGAGCCGATGGCGGTGCCGGAATTGAAGACTCCAACCGCGAGCGCTCGCTCGCGCACTGGAAACCACTCTGAGACAGCCTTCACTCCGCCAGGGAAGTTCGCTGGCTCGGTCGCGCCCAGGAGGAAACGGAAAAACGAGAACTGCAGGGCCGTTCGGGCGAGAGCGTGGAGCATGTTCGCGACGGACCATCCCGAGACAAAGATCAAAAACCCGCGTCGCGTTCCGAGAAAGTCGATCAGCCGCCCGCTGACCGCATACATGATTGTGTAGCTGACAAGAAACGAGGTGGTGATGTAAGAGTACTCGATCGTCGTCAGATTCAATTCGCGTTGAATCGTCTGAGCAAGAACTGAGAGAGTCTGTCGATCGAGGTAGTTCAACGTTGAGGCGAGACAAAGCATGATAGCGATGTACCATCGCAAATGCCGAATCGGTGGTTTGGCCCGAGCAATCATTTTAGATTTCAGATTTTGGATAATTCTGGATTGTGGATTGAGAAAGCGAGCACGCAAAACAAAGAGCCGCAACGAATCCACAATCTAAAATCCAGAAGCTGCCAGTTCCTGGAGCAGGGCATCCATCGCAATCTGCCGGTTGATGTTGATCGCGAGACTGGCGCGGAGCTCGTTGAACCTTTCGACCCATTTCACAAGGCGCTGCCATCCGATCTGTGAAGAGAGACGTTCGATCCGCTCAGCTTCATCGATATTGACGATCTGAGCGCGATCGCGACCGGCGACCAGAAGGATCATGTCGCGAAACAGCCTCGTCAGAAGATCAAGCTTCTTCTCGAACGACTCGCGTTCCTGCTTTCCCAGATACTCGGCAGCTTTGAGCAGTCGATAGCGATTCCCACCCGCCGACAGCAACTCCAGCAGCTCGAGCAACTCGCGCCGGTCCCGGCGGTAGTCCGAGAGATCGATCGCCGTTATCTGGCCGATGCGACCCTCAGAGAGCCGCGCCAGCAGGTCGGTTTCATCCTTTGGCCGAGGATGATGAGAAGTGATAAACGCTCTCATCTCGGTCAGGGAGAGCGGAGCGAAGACGATTCGTTGAGAACGTGATCGGATGGTCGGGAGCAGCGCGTCAGGTCGTGCCGTGACGAGAATCAAATTGGACGTCGGCGGAGGTTCCTCGAGAGTCTTGAGCAATGCATTCGCGGCTTCCTCGCGTAAGCGGTCAGCCTCATCAACGATAAAAAAGCGCTGCCGTCCCTCGAAAGGCCGATAGCGGATCTCCTGCGAGAGCTCACGCGCCTGCGCGACCTTGATATACGTGCCATCGGGTCGCACCGTGCGGACATCGCCGTGCGACTCATGGTCAATGCGGAAACAGGAGGGGCATTTGTCGCAACTATCGGCAGGCCCGGCTGGGGGATTCTGGCAATTGGCAGCCTTCGCAAACGCGAGGGCAAATTGCCGCTTCCCGACCCCGTCCGGTCCGGCAAAGATCATCGTCGCGCCGTAGCGCTCGTTCTTCACGAGACGGCGCAGAATCTCCTTGTTTGTGTCGTTGCCGACGAGAGATGCGAACATAGTCGTTTGTAACGCAATTTGACAGATTGCGCCACTCAGCCCGCTCAAAGCCCGACTCAGCCGAGGAATGGGCCAACGGCGTCGATTACCTGTTCGTGAATGCTGGCTTGAGAGCGATTGGCGGGAATCATCCTAATCCGGTCCGGCTCAAGTCCGGCGATCTCGAGGTACCCGCGCCGGACGCGCTCGTGAAAGTCAACGGGTTCCTGGTCGAGCCTGTCCGGGTGTACTTCCCCGCTGCGCATCGAGACGCGCTCCAGAGCAGTCTTCACTTCAAGATCAAAAAGAAGCGTCAGATCTGGTCTGAGACCCCCGGTTGCCAATTCATTGAGATGGTGGATGAGCGCGAGATCGAACTGACGACCATATCCCTGAAAGGCGGTCGTCGCATCGAAAAATCGATCACTGAGAACCAGTCGCCCCGACTCGAGAGCCGGCAGCACTACTCTCCGGACGTGCTGCGCGCGGTCAGCGGCATAAAGCAGCAACTCGGCAAGAGGCTCGACTGTTCCCGGCTCCGAATCCAGAATTGCGCTGCGCACAGTTCGACCAAGGAGGGTACCTCCCGGCTCACGCGTTGCAACGAAGGGAATCTTGCGCTCGTTGAGGTAGTCAGACAACAGCCGCAATTGCGAACTCTTCCCGCAGCCGTCAATGCCTTCGAGCGTAATCAGTTTGCCGCGCATCGTGGGTGCGCCGCAGCCCCTTCTACGGAGCCGCGGCGCTCGCTTCTCACGTCTAGCTCCCGGACTCGCTCGGTGACGGACTGGCAGGTGCCAGCGCACTTGCTGAAGTGACCGGCGGATTCGCTTGCTGTGCCTGCGGTGGTGGCGCAGGCGCAGCTTGTGATGGCTGCGTCGACTGCTGCGGTGCACCAGTGTGTGAGTGGCTCTCCGGACGACCGTGGTGGATACTCCCGCGGGGCACCGAGATCGTCGAGATCGCATGCTTGAAAATCAGTTGCTCCAGACTTCCCGATTCCAGAACTACCGAGAATTTATCGAAACTGCGGATTCTTCCAGTGAGCTTCACCCCGCCAATTAAATAGATCGTGACATTCGTCCGATCGCGGCGGAGATTGTTCAGGAATCCATCCTGCACGTTTTGTGTCGGCTGTACTACGTTCTCCATTCCCGAATCTCCTCTCTCTCTCTTTCCAGTCTTTTAGTTTGTTAATTGTTTTTGTACTGCATCAACCGGGAACCTGGCCAATAGTAACCGAAAGTTGGGGCTGTTTCCAGTAGGTCAAAAAACGGGGAGAGAGGATGACGGCTACCGCGCACGCGCCATCGGGCCTTCAGCACTCTTCTTCAGACCAGTGCCGCCGCGGCGGACGAGGACGATCTCGGCAAGAATGGCAAATGCGATCTCTTCCGGAGTCAGAGCGCCGATATCCAGACCGATCGGTGCGTGGACACGACGAAGCATCTCGGGTGAGACTCCGTCATGTTTCAAGTGCTCTCTGATCGTGGTCGTCCGGCGCCGACTGCCGATCATACCGATATAGCGGGCGGGCTGATCGATCACTTCGCGCAAGCAGATCTCGTCGTGCCGATGTCCACGTGTGACGATGACGACGTGTGTCGCCGGAGTGACCTTCAATGCACGCAAGGCGAGAGTGAAGTCACCGGCGAGAGGCTTGATTGCCGGATCCGGAAAGCGCTCGCGCGACGCGAATTCGGCGCGATCGTCAATCACCGTCACCTGGAAGTCGAGCAACCTTCCGGCGGCGGCCACCGCGCGCCCGACATGCCCACCACCGCAGATGACCAACTGCAACGCGGGCCTCGCGACTTCGATCAAGATGCGGCTCTCATCAATTGTTCTTGGAACGATCTCAAGCCTGTCGTCAGCAATGACCCCGATCGTCGCTTCGGCTGCAGCTTTGTCGAGGCTGTCAGTCCCCAGGCTCCCGGCGACGGCAATGCCCTTCTCGTCGACAAGCATGCGGGCTATCTGGAGCGGTGTCTTTCCCGCGCTCTCGATGAGCGATACAAGAGCGATCGCGCGTCCGTCGCTGAGCGCGCAATTCATCGCAATAAGGATTTCGCCGGGTGTCAAATCTTCGGTGCCTCCGCCTCTCCACGCGTCCGTCTCAGGAGCTCCTCTGTCTGGTGTCACCAGACCTCTACCAGCACTTCCATTTCGCCGCCGCAGATCATTCCTTCCTGGTCGGGCGGCACATCCGGCTCGTCGCGCAAGGTGAAACGGCAAAGTCGCGGTCTATTCTCTTCGAGTGCGGCGCGAGCCTCTGTCCAGACATCAGCTTCAACGCAACCACCACCAACTGTTCCCATCATCCGGCCATCCTCGAAGACCAGTAGCTTGGCGCCGGTTTGCTGCGGCGTCGATCCCGATGTTGCGATGATCGTCGCAACGGCCAGGCGCTTGCCAGCGCCCTGCGCCATCGCGATCTGTTCGTAGACCCCGGTCTGCGTCAAAAGACTCATTGTCGTACCTCGCTGAGCCGCCGGGCCTCGCGTACTCTGACCGTCACCTTCATGAGGCTGAAATTGAAGACCAGCGTTGCCCGCACATCGATCGGTTCGCGTTCAAGCATTGCCGGTTCAAATTCGGTTCGCCGCACCGACTCCTTCGCGCGTTCATCGAGCCCGTGGCCGAGACCCTTCTCGACGACCATGTCCTTGATCTTTCCATCGCGTCTGAAAACGGCGCTCACCAGCAAGTCACCCTCGATGCCCTTCGCGAGAGCCTGTTGCGAGTAACCCGGCAAATAGAGGCGTAGAACCCGCGGGCCTTCGATCTGAGGAGCTGGTGGAGTCACCGGCTCCGTTATTCGCGGCACGGCCTCAATCTCCGTCGAGGTCTTGGGCGCGGCTGTCGGAGCTGGCTGCGGTTTGACTGGCTCGTCGATGACCACAGTTTCGATAATCGATCCTGGGTCGAGCTGCTTGTTTGCTCGCGGCGGATCGCCAGCTTCTGTCTCGACCTGCGCAGCTCGCTCGAAGACAAAAAACTGTGGCCGGCCGCTCTCGATCGCAATCACATTCCATCGCTCACCGAGTCGTCCTCCGACTTGTAGCTTAGCCGGATTTGGTCGACTGGCAAGCCCGAGCGCACTGAACTCTTCCACCGTCAGCACCTCGATTTCAGGCACGCGGTCTTCGTCGCGTTCGAAGGCCAGGCGCTCAACATGCCGGCGCAGAATCTGGAGTCGCGCGCGCGCTTTCGCGTGCAGGGCGCGACTAATCTCACCGTGCCTCACCTGAAAATCGAGCTCCTTGAACTCCTCGTCGAGTCCAACCAGATAGTTCCTCACTGCTGGACCAAAGTCAGGCCGCTGCGCGCTTCCTTCCGTGCTCGCAACAAGAAGCATGACTGCGATCAACAACAGACTTGAAAGGAGTCTACCCATGAGATACACCGGGGAAATCAACCGGCAGCACGGCTCTTACGGTACCAGGCGACTGTGCGTGCGAGGCCTTCGTCAAAAGGAACGGATGGCTCGTAACCGAGGAGTTTGCGGGCACGCGAAATATCGGCCTGTGAGTCTCGTGGCTCCGACCCTCGTGGAGCTTCGTATCGCGGTGTGAGACTGGTTCCGATGACGCGTTGCAGCTTTTCCAGCAACTCGTTGAGCGTCATCTTACGCCCAGTCCCGATGTTCATGACCTCGCCATCCGCTTCCGCCATCTCCGCGGCGCGAAGATTGGCATCGACGATGTGATCGACATATGTGAAATCGCGCGTCTGCTCTCCGTCACCAAAGATCACCGGAGCCTCGCCCTCGAGCAAGGACGTGATGAACTTTGAGATGACGCCGGAATAGGCCGACGTCGGGTCCTGGCGCGGGCCGAAAACATTGAAGTAACGCAGCGCCACCGTTTGCAGATTGTAAGCACGCGAAAAGACCTGACAGTAGTACTCGCCGACCAGTTTTGCGACCGCGTAGGGCGACAGCGGTGATGGGCTCAGGTCTTCCGTTTTAGGCAATACTTCCGTGCCACCGTAGACGGAACTTGAAGCGGCATAGACGACGCGGCGCACGCCCGAATCGCGAGCTGCCATGAGCACGTTGAATGTGCCGTTGACATTGGCCTCGTGGTTGAGTCGAGGCTCAGCGACCGAGCGCGGAACTGAAGGGATCGCCGCCTGGTGAAAGACTACGGAGACTCCTGCAAATGCATCCTGGATGGCGTTGGCGTCGCTGATATCGGCTTCGATCAGCTCGATCCGACCGGCTACGGACTCAAGATTGACGGGTTTTCCGGTGATGAAGTTATCGACAACACGGACGCGATCACCACGAGCGATGAGCGCGGCAGTGAGGTGGGAACCGATAAAACCCGCACCGCCTGTGACGAGATATAGTGGCTTTTCCAACGAGGTCAACTTGCTTTCATTTCCTTTCCATTGAGGGTACAACCGCAGTTTCAGACGATAACGCAATTTGCCGGATTGCGCCACAGGAGGCCAGGTCAAGCGAATGTAGAGGGACAGGACTCACGCGAACGACGCGAACGACG
>JANNRD010000444.1:0-1794 GCA_031401095.1 Acidobacteriota bacterium | reverse complement strand
TGTTGATTCACGCTTATGATCTCATCGATCATCGTCTGGTCTGGCGCGTCATCCGGTCTGATCTGCCACTGCTTCTCGGCGAAGTCACAACGTTGATGCGCGAAGGCGAGATGGATCCGGACTGAGCGCCGTTGTCAGAATCACGGAACACACGGACGCTGCGGATGACACGGATGGGGATCATCTGTCTGAATCACGGATTCGCACGGATGACACGGATTTCGTAACTGCTCAGCCCAGGTTGAGCGCAAGTGGTCGACCTTCGAGGACCGCCCGCAGAGCCTCAAGTGCAGTGAAGCCCTGTTTCCTCGCAGTCGAGATGAATCCCCGAATCGTGGCATAGCACTGCGCGCCGACCAGACTCCGGAAACAGCCTGACACCTTCTGCTTGACCTTGGACATCCGCAGATCCCGTTCGGCCAGGTTATTGTCAAACGGCACGCTGAAGTCGCGCAGGAAACGCAGCACGGCGTCTTTGTGGCGGCGGAGCCGCTCAGCGATGTTCCAGGCCGGCGAAGCTCGCGCGCGGCCGACTTGGCCTGGAACGCGCATGGGTCCTGGATTTGTGCGCAACGCACGCTTGACCAGCCGGTCGTATTCGGCCTCGAGCCGTTGTTGCACGCCCGATCGCAAGTGATTCACGCCTCGCTCTACCGCCGCTTTGACCGCATCCCGCATAGTGATGAGTAATCGCTTCATCCGGGTCGGCCAGCGCTGGCGGGTTGTCTCCTCCAGACCCGTCAGGTCGCGCAACAGATGCGCGTTGCACAGACTGTGCTTGAAATCCCTGACCAGATAGCTTGGCAGCGCGTCGTGGACGCCAACCCCAGCAAAGCCAGGCAAGATGCCAACCCGGTCGAATGCCTTACCCGCTCGTGCCCAGTCGAACACGTAATATGTCAGGCTTGGCGTGCTGGCCACGTGCAGCCAATACGTGCTCTTTTCGATTCGCGCCCCCGTCTCGTCCAGATTCACTACCGGCGCGCGCTTGATCGCAGCTTTGATCTCCGCCTCGATTGGGGCGATCCGTTCCCGGCTTGCTTCAACCCAGTTCACAAGCGTGCCTTCACTTGGTCTGATCCCGAGCAAGTCCCACATCAGTTCGCGCGTTCGTTCCAACGGGAGCAGTTGGTGGACCAGGGCATACACCCCGATCCCCATTACCTGCTTGCCGTACTGCGTTCCAGGCTTCACCTCTTCCGGAAACGCGCCTCGGGTCAGCACGCCACAATGCGCGCATCTCACGGCCATCGCCCGATGCTCGGTTACCTCCACCTTCATCGGTGGGATATCAAACACTTGGCGTCGTTCGGCGCTTGCTTCTTTCTCTGCCAGCCCTCTTCCGCAACTATCGCATTCTCCCGGCCAGTGCTCGATCACCCGGTCCGGCGTCTGCACCATACGCAGCGTTGCCCCGGCATGCCCCGGCTGTCCTCCGCTATGCCGCTTGCTCTTCTTTCGTTGGCTCCGCGGCGGTGGACGGTTGAAGCCATCGCTCGATGGCGGCTTGCTGCTGTTTTGGCTGTTCTGATTGATCTGCGTTTCCAGCCGACTAACCCGCGCTTCAAGCCGCTCTGTCGCGTCCTGAAGCTGCATGACCAGTTCAACCACCGCATGCTTGCCCTGGTCGTAGATCGCGCCGATCTCCTCTGCGCTGAGCCGCTTCATTCGCCGTATTGTGTCACGATTGCTGCCTTTTGGGCTGAGCAGTTACGAAGAAAGGAAGAAAGAAGATTCCATTGCCTTCTTTCTTCCCTTCTTCTGTTAAGTGGGTTACCAAATATCCTTGATACC
>JANNRD010000443.1:0-7773 GCA_031401095.1 Acidobacteriota bacterium | reverse complement strand
AGGCCGCACCCGCGCTGGCGGGTGGCTTGACCGTGGCGACATGGGTAATCTGGAGCATCGGCAGCGTACTGCTCGTGCTGAAAGGGAATGGGATAGGTGAGCGACCCCCGATCAAATCCTTCGCGTCTTTTCGCGGTCTTCGCGTCTTCGCGTGAGTCTTCTCCCTCCGGCCGCTGTGCTTTGTGTTTGATCTGACCTCGAGGTTGGCGTCGCATAAGTATGAAACTGATCTTCATGGGCACACCCGACTTCGCCGTGACGATTCTCCGCGGGCTGATCGCTGCCGGGCACTCGCTTCTTGCCGTCGTCAGTCAACCCGATCGCCCCGTCGGGCGTAAGCAAGTGATCACTGCGCCCCCTGTCACACTCGCTGCACTCGAACTCGGAATTCGCGTCCTTCAACCAACCAAGCTTCGCACAACCGAAGCAAGGGCTGATCTCGAACCGTTACTGAAGCAACCCGATGCGATCGTTGTCGCCGCCTACGGCCGCATTCTCCCCGATTGGATTCTGAGCGCACCACGGTACGGCTGCCTCAACG
The DNA here is from genome assembly GCA_031401095.1 of Acidobacteriota bacterium. Classification (GTDB taxonomy): domain Bacteria; phylum Acidobacteriota; class Blastocatellia; order RBC074; family RBC074; genus JANNRD01. Next base: position 7,232 of record JANNRD010000443.1, on the reverse strand, counting down.
TCCACTCATCACTCCTGCCACGATACCGAGGCGCAGCGCCGATCAACTGGGCGATTGCCAATGGCGAATCTGAAACAGGCGTGACGACAATGCAAATGGACCCAGGTCTCGATACCGGACCCATCCTGCTCCAGCGCAAGACACCAATTGGCGACACCGAGACTGCTCCGCAGTTGACCAGTCGTCTCGCGGTCATCGGCGCTGAACTCATGGTCGAGACATTGCAGAGGCTCGACGATGGCACTCTCTCGCCAATTCCTCAGGATGATTCGCAGGCCAGCAACGCACCTCTTCTGAAACGCGAGGATGGTCTCATCGACTGGCATTGGTCGAGCATCGAGATTCTTAATCGTCAGCGCGGCTTCACACCATTTCCAGGCTGCTATACGATCGCGGATCATCGCCGACTGGAGATACTTCGCGCCGTCAGCGAGAACTCTCTCGAGAGACATGCCGAGAGTGGAACCATCATCGAGATTGTCAAAGATAGCTTTGTTGTTCAATGTGGGCACGATTCTCAATTGAGGGTGATGGAGGTCCAACTGGAGGGCCGACGCATCATGCCCGCTCGTGACCTGCTTAATGGAGGGTCGCTAAAGACCGGGATGCGGCTTGGCTAGTCAGACCAGGAGGAGAGAGGTCGCCGTTCCTCGAGATCTCAGGATGACCGCTGCTTTCCCGCGCGAACACAGCGAAGATGCAGTACCACCGAAGCGGCAGTAGTTTTCCGCCGCGTAGTCAAGCCATTCCTCGGTCAACTTCTGGAGTTCAATGAGAGCGCAGATCACACCAGCCCGTCAGGCTGCATTTGAGGTTCTCCTCCGAATCGAGACTGAGTCAGCTTATGCAAGCAATCTTCTTGCTTCTGACCGCTATTCCCATCTGCAACGTGACGACCGGGCGCTGCTCCAGGAACTCGTCCTCGGAGTCCTGCGCTGGCAGGGTCAACTCGACTTTCTGATCGAGCTCTATTCACGACGCAAGTTGAGCTCACTGGATACGGCAGTCGTCCTTGCGCTGCGCCTCGGCATCTACCAGTTGCGATTCCTCGAGCGCATACCCGCGCACGCCGCGATTAATGAATCAGTCAACCTCGTCCGACGGCGAAAGCTCGTCAGTGCCGCGCCCTTTGTCAATGCCGTACTCCGCAACGCGCAGCGCGGGCTGAGCAAGTCGGTTGTTGAACTGATTCCGGAAACAACGGATGCCGTGCAGAGGCTGTCGGTCGAGACTTCGCATCCAGCGTGGCTGCTTGAACGATGGATCGCGCGTTATGGTGAACTGGAGGCACGCGCGCTTGCTCTGTCAGCGAACGAGACCCCGCGCGTGGCTTTGCGCTTTAATGCAAAGCAGCCGGCCGAGGAGGCAACGCGAGCGTGGTTGGCGTTGCACGGCGTGACCGTCCGTGATTCGACGATCGTCCCTGACGCGGTAGTCATCGAATCTGGGCATCTCGCTCCAGACAGCGAACCTGTTCGCAAAGGCTGGGTCTACCAGCAGGACGAGAGTTCCCAGCTCGTGGCTCGCCTCGCGGTTGACAGCAGGCTGGCCAGCTCAGAGCGCGCGTCGAGCCCGATATCGGCGTTGGACCTTTGCGCGGCGCCGGGCAGCAAGACTACTTTGATTGCCTCGCTGCTACCGGACCGCGCACTGGTGATTGCCGCCGATCTCCATGATCATCGTTTGCGGACGATGATGACCCTCGCGCGGCGTCTCGGGATCGAGCACATCCGCCCGATACAACTCGATGCGACGAGACCTCTTCCCTTTGCCGAGCCCGGTCGCTTCGACCTGGTGCTTCTTGATGCCCCGTGCTCGGGTCTTGGTACGCTTCAGCGGCATCCTGAGATCAAGTGGCGGTCGACCCTTGAGAAGATCGTCGAGCTGGCTGCTCTACAGAGAGAATTGATCGATGCCGCAGCTCGACAGGTGCGGGCGGGCGGGTTGCTGACCTATTCCGTTTGCTCAACCGAGCCTGAAGAGGGTGAAGAGATCGTTGCGTGGTTGAAGACTCGCAATCCTCAGTTTCGAGATGTTACTCGAGAGCGACTGCTGGAGCTGGGGAACGACGCGACAGAGTTATTGACATCGGGGAACGGCGCACGTAGTTTCACACATCGAACTGGAACCGAGAGCTTTTTCTTCTGTGTCCTTTGGAAGCGAAAATGAACTACACACCAAGATCGGGATTGAACATTCCTGCGATTACAGTCACTGGCGAGGACGGTAAGGTGATCGAAGACGAGCAACGACGTGTCTTCCGGCACATCGTTCAGCAGGGCTACGGCGCTGATGTTATCTTCGGCGTCGGCACTACCGGCGAATGGAATCGACTGCAGAACACCGAGCGTCAGCGCGTGATCGAGATCGAGATCGACGAAGTGCGCCGGATCAACGAGGAGTTGAAGGCTCTCGATCGACCTCAGGTAGAAGCCTGGGTTGGTGTCAACGGCTCGACAAAGGCGGAGATTCTCGCCAACCTCGATCTGGCGATTCAATTGGGCGCGAATGCAGCAGTGATCGCGCCGTTGGCAATCACGGATCTCGATGAAGCCGAGACCGTCCGGTTCTTCCAGCACGATCTGACCAATCTCATTGAAGAGTCGCGGCGAGAGCTCCCGGTGTTGCTTTACGACAATGCCGACATTGCTGCGTCTGGAAGGGAGGCTCACATTCGGACGCGAACGGTGAAGCAGTTAAGCCGGCTGGAGTGGATTGCCGGGATCAAGGTGTCTGCGCCGCGGCGCGTGCTGGGGAACTACACTAAGGCTGCACTTCACTTTAGGAAGCCGGGTGAGTTCGGCATCTACATTGGCGATGCGATGCTGATCTTCGAGTTGTTTCGCCCGAGTCGCAGTCTGCTCGGCCGACTGCGTGAGGGATGGCGCGACTATTTGCTTTATGACGCTCTGCCGATCGGAGTGGTGTCCGGGCCGGCTAACGTGCTGCCGCGTGAGTGGCAAAAGTCCTGGCGCTCGTGCTGGGCGGGTGATGAGGAATCGATGGACCGCTGGCAAACGGTGTGTAGACAGTTCGAGGCGATCTGCGGATTCGATGAAGGTGGAAGAACAGTCAGGAAGAGCATCGCCTGTCTGAAGTACGCGCTTGAATTGGATGGTGTGATTACGAGCAGCGCTGTGGTGCGAGGTACAAGGAGTTTGGATCAGGTGCAGAAGAACAAGTTCGCGGCGGATTATCGGAGGCTGCGAGAACTTATCGCGCGCGATTCACATGCGATCTGGCGAACGAGGTGTTTGTGAGCAACTGTACTTCCAAGAAAAGTACGCCAGTTCGCGCGCGATGCCGAGCTGGGGCTCGGCGTTCCCAGGCTGCCGCTCCCCTGAGAGTTGCCCCCCCTGCAAACACCGAGCCCCAGCTCGACCTCTTTCGGGGGCCTCTAAAAGGCGCTCAAACCCGCCGCCGCGCGTAAAGCGGAAACTCCTCTGCCAGTTCACTGACCTTGGCTCTCACTCCCGCTCGCACACCCTCGTCATCCGGTGCAGTGAGAACCTCCGCGATCAGTCCGGATATCTGACCCATCTGCTCCTCACCCATCCCGCGTGTCGTCAACGCCGGCGTTCCAAGTCGAACACCACTCGCAACAAGCGGCGGGTTCGTATCAAAGGGAATCGTGTTCTTGTTGACCGTAACATCCGCCGCTTCGAGCGCCTTCTCCGCGACCTTACCCGTCACACCTTTCGAGAAGACGTCTACCAGGAAAACGTGATTGTCTGTCCCCCTCGACACGATTCTGAATCCATTGTCAGCAAGACCCGAGGCGAGCGCCTTTGCGTTCCTGATAACCTGCTCCTGATAAGTCTTGAACTCCGGTTGCAGCGCTTCCCTGAAGCTGACCGCCTTGGCCGCGATGATGTGTACCAGCGGCCCTCCCTGAACCCCTGGAAACACGCTTCGATCGACGTCCTTCGCGTACTGCTCCTTGCACATGATCAATCCGGCACGCGGACCACGCAGGGTCTTGTGCGTCGTTGTCGTCACATAATCACAATGCGGCACGGGTGAAGGATGCAACCCAACTGCGACCAGACCGGCGATATGCGCGATATCGGCCATGACCACCGCCCCCACATCGTGAGCAATCGCCGCTATCCGCTCAAAATCGATGATCCGGGAATAGGCAGACGCTCCGCAGACAATCATCTTCGGACGATGCTCGTCAGCCAGCCGCTCCATCTGTTCGTAGTCGATCGTCTCATCTTCCTTGCGCACACCGTAGGCAACTACCTTGAAGTTCTTGCCAGAAAAGTTAAGCGGATGGCCATGCGTCAAATGCCCCCCGTGCGAGAGGTCCATTCCGAGAATCGTGTCACCGTGGTTGAGCGCGGCGAGATAGACGGCCATGTTCGCCTGGCTGCCAGAATGCGGTTGCACATTGACGTGGTCAGCGCCAAATATCTGTTTCGCTCGCTCGATCGCCAGCCTCTCGACAACGTCGACATACTCACAGCCACCATAGTACCTGCGGCCGGGATAGCCTTCGGCATACTTGTTGGTCAGGACTGAGCCTGCGGCCTCGAGGACAGCTTCAGAGACAAAGTTCTCGGACGCGATCAACTCCAGACCGCCGTGCTGGCGTCTGGTCTCGTTGTCAATCGCAGTCGCAATCTCGGGATCGACTTCGTTGAGGGGGCGTGAGAGATAGCTGAGCATTCACGATTCCTTCTGGTGTTCGAGGTCGGTGATCTTGTCGACGCGTTGTTGATGGCGACCTCCCGCAAAATCGGTCGTCAGAAACGCGCGGACGATTCCGTCAACTACTTCGGGCGCGGTCGTCCGAGCTCCGACTGCGACAATATTGGCGTCATTGTGCATGCGCGCCAGCCTTGCCGTCTCTTCGCTCCAGGCAAGCGCCGCTCTCGCTCCGGAAACTTTGTTGGCGGCAATCTGCATTCCGATGCCGCTGCCGCAGACAAGAATTCCGCGCGCCGCTTCTCCGCCGACAACTGCGTGCGCTACCTTGGCAGCGTAGTCCGGATAGTCAACTGACTCCTCGGAGAACGTGCCCAGGTCCTCGAAGGAAACGCCCATGGATTCAAGCGTTCGCTTGATCGCTTCCTTACCCTCGAACCCGGCGTGGTCGCTTGCAATGGCTACTTGTTTCATTTGTCTCCGATTGAGTCTGGCCTGAGGTGTCTGCCGCGTAAGGGCGCTGATAAAGCGCTATGCTACCCCAGCGGTCGAAAGCTTGACAAGGTGAGTCCGGCTCGCGTAGCGTCTGCCGCCGTGTACCCTGGTCTGCAGCAAAGATTGCGTTCGGCGTCACTCATCTCGTTTTGCGCGATCACAGGTTCCTTCCTTCTCCTCTTGGGCGCCTCCTGGCGCCGCTGGCTGAGTCCTCTCACCGATAGCGGCCGTGAAATGGACCTGCCGTTGAGACTACTCAACGGCGAGTTGCTCTACCGGGACATACACTACCTTTACGCACCCTTCTCGCCATACCTCAATGCCCTGCTCTACTGGCTGTTTGGAGTCCATCTCGATGTGCTGCAGGCGAGTGGCATTCTCGGCGCCGTGATCATTGTCTGGCTCTCGTTTCGGATCGCGCGCCGACTGCTGGAGCCTCTTGATGCGATGCTGGGTGTTCTTTGCATCGTCGTCTGGCTCGTCTTCAGACCTCAGGGCAATCTGATCTCGCCTTATGCATACGCGGCGCTGCACGCGACCATCTTCGCGCTCGGCGCGCTGCTCTGCAGTCTTCGTTTCAATGAGCTGGGACGCTCGCGAGACCTGCTGATGGCGGGCGCCCTGATCGGATTTGCGGCAATAACCAAGCTCGAGTTCGCGGTTCCAGCCGCGGCCGCGATGGCCGCTTCCCTGCTGCTAACCGTGGGATTGCGGCAGGGCGCGAGACGAGCCGTGGTGGCGGCTGCCCCGATCGTGCTCATCACCGCCAGTGTTTATGGCTGGTTCCTTCACCGGGTTGGCTGGGAGACGCTGGTTGTTGATTGTCACCTTTTCTACACTCACTTACCTCGCTCGTTGATTGTCTACAACGCGTGGCGGGCCGGCACCAATCGGCCCTTGGCGTCGCTGGCTGAGATGGCGGGTGGCGTCGCGGTTTGCGCCGTCATCGTGAGCTCTGTGCTGATCGCAGCCCTGGTGGTCGCGGCGCGGGGCGAAGGGGCTGCGAAATCTAGATCGCGGCAACTTCTATGGCGGTGTCTTATCGTGCTTGTGGTTGCCGCGTCGATCGCTTTTGGTGTCGCGAGAGCGACTGGCGGATGGGATGGCAGCCCACTGCGAGCAGCGCCTATCCTGTTGATCGGCGTGGTCATTCATGCGTGGCCCAGGAATCGTCTGGCTGGGCAGCGCGAGGGTTTGTTGATCATTTCGATCTACAGCCTGGTCATGCTGCTTCGGGTTGCGCTGCGAGTGCCGAGCGGTGGCCCTTACGGTGCGTTCCTTGTGCCGACGACGTATGTCGTCATTGTTTATCTGCTCGTGCGTGGTTTGCCGGAGGCGATTCGACGTTGGAGGCATTCGGACGCTCTGGCGACGACAGCTCGACAGGCGGTGCGGGTACTTCTGGTGTGCGCGCTGGCGACCGGGGCAGGAATTGCGATCGCTCGCTACCAGACAAGATATCGCTTCCGGGTGAGCGCTCCTCGCGGCGAATTGCGCGTTGTCGAAACGCATCATCCAGCGCTGCAGGAGGCGCTGAATTACCTGGGTGATCACTCTTCACCGGAAGATCGAATCGCGATCTTCCCGGAAGGAAGCGATATCGCATTCCTGGGTGAGCGGCGCATGCCATTGCGCCATCAGATTCTGCTCCCCGGATTGATGAGCAGCGCAGACGAGCGACGGATGATCGGCCAGCTGAGCTCCGAACCTGTTCGGTTTGTCTTTGTTGTCAATCGGGCGACAGGTGAGTTTGGGGCGGAGGTGTTCGGGCGCGACTTTTATCAGGAGTTGGGGAGTGCTATCGAGAGGGAGTATCGTCTCGTCAAGGTGTGTGGGAGGAACCGGAATCCGAAGATTGAGATCGGGGATCCGGAGTTCTTTATCAAGGTACTTGAGCGCAAATAGCACCGCGATCTGGTGTAGCGCGATTTGGCAAATCGCGCAGCGTCGCCAGTCGCTCCTTCGACAACAAAGTGCGGGGTTGCGGGGCCAGCGCGATTTGCCAAATCACGCTACAGGTGCGCGGCCGGCCCCGAGTAGCGCGATTTGGCAAATCGCGCAGGCGCCCGCCACCCCGCAAGTTGTTG
>JANNRD010000442.1:0-1762 GCA_031401095.1 Acidobacteriota bacterium | reverse complement strand
TATTCTCCGTTGGTCGATCCTCGTTCGAAAGGCCATCGAGCGCGGGAAAGTGCCGTCGAGTATTGCTTGCAACACCAGTCCAAATCTCACCGTTTGCCGCGATATTGCGAATCTCGAAGTTTGGATACTTCTGTTTGTCTCGCACCAGAACAATCTGATCGTTTCGTCCGGGCTGAAGCCGCTCGACCTCGAGTCCCTTGTTCTCGGTTTGCCATTTCAGGAATGCGCGGTAGTTCTGCACTAGCGGATCGGCGAGCGGAGCGGGGTAGTCATAGCTCGGCCAGCCCCTGTCGATCATCTTGCCGACCGGTATCAGATCGCCAACCTCGGTGATTCCCGTAAGCCGATACGCGCCCGTGGAGGAGGTCTTCGTGGAGGATGTCAGGCCACCCATATGATCATCATGAAAGTGGGTCAGATAGGCATAATCGAGCCGCGGCGAGGAGTCGTGCGCAAGCATGCGGCGCACGTAACGGGCTATCCATTCGCCGGGATCACGTGAAGCATCAGGAAGCGGTGAAGTGCCCCGCGGCGGCGCGTGGCCACCGGCACCCGCATCGAGCAGCATCGTCGTTCCATCAGGAAGAATGAAAAGGGTCGAGTTGCCGCGACCAGTGTTTATCTGATGAATGTCGAGTGTTCCAGGTGTCCACGGTGAGAGGACTTCACCCACCGTCTGGCCCATGGTCGGGGCCAAAGTCGACAGAACCAGGGCAATAAGAAGTCCGACGCGTGTCAATCTATGTTTCATGGAGAGCAAACCTCATTATGGCTCGGAGCTCTTTTGGGGTGCGGTGTTCCCACGGCAGAAGGAGCCTTGGAGCGCGGAGCCCTGGGAACGCCGAGCCCCAGCTCGGCCGGGTGCAACGGCGCCCACTCAAAGAACACCGCGCGTTCTATCGCTTTGAAGCCAGCACAGACAAGACCTCTGCCCTGACTCTTGCCCACGCTGTCGACTTCGGATCCACCAAATCAAAATGGCCGGCCTTTTCGATCATCACAAGTTTAGCGGAATCGCCCTTTCCTTTGGCGGCCTCAACGTATGCACTAGCCATCATCGGTGGGATGATGCGGTCGCTATCACCTTGCACGATGGTCTGCGGCACTCTCAACGGCAAGAGCGCGAGCGGCGACGCCAGATCATAGATTGCAGTCTGCTCCTGCGCTGAACCCTTCATCAACTTGCCAACCTCGAGATCGCAGGCCGTGCCGGTGCGGCGCAGATCGGTGATGCCTGCGAGAGTGACGATGCCAATCAACGGAAGCGGATCTCTCGAGAAAAGCGGGTTGTCCCTTGGTAGCTTCTGACGCGCCGCCACCCACAGCGCGAGATGACCACCCGCCGAATGGCCGACAGTGACGATGCGTTTCAAGTCAAGCGGGTAGGCCCTCGCCAGAGTGCGCACATAATCCACGCCCCGCGCCGCGTCTTCAAAGGTGCCTGGCCAGGCGCCGCCCGGATCGCCGACGCGCCTGTATTCCAGGTTCCACGTCGCGACGCCTGCAGCCGCCAGATCCGCACTGACGTGACCCATATAGCCAAGACCGTACTCGGCTAGCCAGCAGCCACCGTGCAGGACGACGGCGACCGGATAAGGCTTCTTGAAGTTGTCGCCCTTTGGCAAGCGAAGTTCGCCGAACTGCAGAGGATCGCTCCCGTAGGCGATCTTCTGATCGTATGTTGGCGGTGGTTCAGTCAGGATCGCTCGCGAGTTTCGAGTCTGGGTGGTGGCTTGATACGCGAAGCACCCGGGCAGCAACA
>JANNRD010000441.1:0-3901 GCA_031401095.1 Acidobacteriota bacterium | reverse complement strand
CGTCCCGCAGCTTGCGGCAGCGGTCAAAATCAGCAGGTTCTACGATCACGGACCGCTCGACAGCCTTGCCGAAGACCCGAGTTTCGCTGTCAAGTATGCAGCCTATCGTGCGGCGGCGAGGAACAAGACGAAGACTCTTCGACCCGGCAACGAGATCAAACTGCGTCGAGCTGCCGGAACTCCGCCGATATCGCTCCTGTGTCTTGCTTCAAACGGTGTCACGGTCAATGAAGTGAAGGGTGGGGGAAAGACGAATCCCGAGTGCCAAGCGACGGAGCTGAAAGCTGATGATCTGACGGACAATGCGCGCAGTGTCGTGCTCTGGCTGCGTTATGGCGATTTTGACTTCTTTGATGCCGGCGATCTGACATGGAATATCGAGCACCGCTTGTTTTGTCCGAACACCCGCCTGGGTGAGGTGGATCTCTATCAGGTGAGCCATCATGGCTTGAATACCAGTAACAACCCCGTTGTCATGAGAAGTCTGCAGCCGACCGTTGCAATCATGAATAATGGACCGCGCAAGGGGGGGCATCCAGAGACAGTTCGCTGGCTGAGAGACATCCCCTCGCTGCAAGCGCTTTATCAAGTGCATCTCAATACCCAATCAAGGGCAGAGGAGAATGCGCCCGCTGATTTCATCGCCAACCTCTCGGAGCAGCCGGACGACGCTCACCCGATCACCGTGTTGGTCGACTCCACCGCCCGCAAGTTCAGTGTCACAAACGGACGGACTGGCGTCAGTCAGAGTTATGCAATCAAGTAAAGGCGGGCAATCCACAGGGCACACCGGCTGGTTGAAAAGACGGCAGGGGCGGGGCTTGTACCTGCCCGTCTTCCGCAGCGTCAGCCCCGCGTGTCCCTTCATGGTTCTGAGGAGCAATTGATGCGAGTGCAATTATTGAGGCTGGCGCATGCGCGCTCGGGCGACAAGGGTGACACTTCAAACATTGGGTTGATCGCGCTCCATTCCGACTACTATCCGATCCTCGTCCGCGAAGTAACCGCAGAACGCGTCAAGGCACATTTTGCGGAACTCTGTCACGGGAACGTCGAACGGTTTGAGCTGCCCAATCTGGGCGCGCTCAATTTCCTCCTTCACGAAAGTTTGGGCGGTGGTGGGACGATTTCACTTCGCTCCGATCCGCAAGGCAAAACCCTGAGTGCCGCGCTCCTGCGCATGGAAGTCGACACGTTTGAGGGTGAGGTTATCGAAGTCGGCTCGTAGCGACAAGTGTGCGAAGCGGTCTCGCGTGCCCCCGGCTTATTCGTTCTTCGCCTTCGCGGGCGCTGGCTGGACTGCTGCGACAGCATTGCCATTCGACTGAGTCTCTGTGTTCTCAGCGGCAGCCGTCTCGACTCGATCATCGTGGATGAGCGCGCCTCCCGCTTCCTTCGAAAAGACAAGCCTGCCGACCTCAGGTGAGTAGTCGATGATCAACAAGTCTCCCAACCCAACCTGTCCGGTTGCGACCAGATTCGAGAGCGGATAAACGAGGAAGCGTTCGATGGCGCGCTTCAGATGTCGGGCGCCGTACTTGAAATCGATGCCCTCATCAAGCAGGAACTTCTTGGCCGCATCCGAGCATTTGAAGATGAACTTGTCGCCAGAGCCACGCATGACCCGCTCCTGCACCGCGCCGAGCTCGATCTCGAGAATCTGACGAAGATGTTCGTCGCGCAGGCTGCGAAAGACGACCACCTTGTCGATTCGATTCATGAACTCCGGTGAGAACTTTCGCCGAGCAGCTTCGACCGCGGTCCGGTAAATCTTTTGATCGACTTCAGCATCGACGATTCCAGCCTTGGGGATGAAACCCATGCCACCCGAGATGAGTTCGCTCATTTCGCGCGCACCGAGATTCGAGGTCATGATGACGATCGCGTGCGAGAAATCGACCCGGCGATTGTCACCCAAAGTGAGCGTCGCTTTGTCGAGAATCCCAAGCAACAACTGCCAGAGCGCATCACTTGCCTTCTCGATCTCATCAAAGAGGACGAGTGAGAGCTTGATCTGGTCAGAATGCGATCGATCGATATTCTCCTGCGTCAACATCGGAGACGTCTCGCGATGGCCAAGATAGCCTGGCGGCGAGCCGATCAGTTTGGCAATTTCATGTGAATGCTGGAACTCGGCGCAGTCGATCTTGGTGATCAGGCTCGGGTCACCAAAAAGCACCTCAGCCGCCGCTTCGACGACGCGAGTCTTACCAGACCCGGTCGGGCCGAGAAAGATCAGTGTTCCGATCGGCCGGCCCGGATGCGCCAGACCTGCAAGGTGAATCTGGTAGAGACCAGTGATGCGCCGCACCGCGCGCTCCTGCCCGACGATGCGTGCCGAGAGCTTGTCCTCGAAATCCTGTGCTTGTGCACTCTTCAGGTCAGGATTGAGATAACTTGATGCTGCAGCTTTTTGCCCACCCTGATTTCCCATTTTACCCTCCCCCACCACGCCCCCTCGGCGAGGGCCAATGTTTGGCGGCGCCCTTTGCGCCGTAACGCAGACTGCTTCTTAGATGAGAAAGTCGAGGTCATCGTTGCGTGTCACGTCGCTAGCCTTAGATTTAGTAGGTCTGAACGTGTCGAGGTCTACATCTTGTTCTCTTCCATTTATCATACCTCAACTCGACCTCACCGGAAACAACCTTTTTCTGCGACGAGTGGCCCTTCTCAACGACTACTTGCTCTACCTGACCTCGGGCCGCCCCTCGAAGCGTCTGAGATTTATTGGTTGATTGACCTTGAACTGACTGATGGTCAGCTCTTCGGTAATCTCGCCATCGATGAACGTTGTGATTCGGCGCGGGAGCAGCAGGCCATCGACGGGCTGGTGATCGGAGAATCGCCATTGCAGCTCGCGCCGTTGTGCGGGAGTGCGCCGCGCCTCCCGTTCGCGTCGCGCCCGCGCATAGGTGTCGGTGATGAACTGCCTGCTGACACTCGCGACTTCCACGATGACGGTCTCCCGTTTTGGCTCGACGAGTGCCACCACGAGCGCAAAGGGAAGATGCGTCTTGTGGTCGAGGAGGAGGACAGGTCGAAAGCCATTCGGCCCGTTGACAATAATCGCTTCGAGAATCCTGTCGTCGGTCCGCACCTCCCCGGCGTAGAGAAACTCGGATGGAAGAGCTGGAGGCGTCTCGAGGATCCACCCGAGGGTGTAGAAGGCTAGCTGCTGCCGCGCATCCTCAGCGTACTTCTCGCGACTGCGTTCAATGTCGCCGACGTCGATGATCCGGTTATCACGGTAGGACGAAATGACTGGCGGGGGCGGATCGCGCCAGGCAAGCGCCCCGTTGACTACTTCGGTGTAGGCGTACCGCCTACCCGAAATACCGCGGTTCGAGATGTGACGGCGGAACTTATCCGGCAGGAGGAAATCCACCTGCAGTTTGCCAGAGAGGACTCTCTGCCTCTCGACTACTTTCGTCGGTGACTGGACGCTGATGTACTTGACGAATCGGCGGAACCCGCCCGCCGCGGACAGACTCCAGAGGGGTGGTTGAGAACTTTCAAGTCCGATTGCGTGTCGGGCGAGGAGCAGGAGCTCACGCGCTCGGGCTGCCTGCTCGGCCTGATCCTGGTTGGTCTGCGCCTCGGCAGGTGGAGTCGCCCCTGCGAGGACGCAGATCAGAATTGCCCGTCCGAGCAACCTCGAGAAGGCGGAAGCGGCTTCTAACCTGAGACAAATGACTGGTCCATCCATGAAGCGAAATCAGTCCTTCGCGACCGTAGAACTTGCATTGCAAGCTAAAACATCGCCGACTCACCGGGGGCAGTCTACGCGATCACATCTCCAGGGTCCAGAATGCGATCGGCAGTGACTGAGTCGAGTTGACCCGGTTCTTGAGATGGTGCTCCTGGCGGGGGCAGCCGAGCTGGGGCTCAGCGTTCCCAGGGC
>JANNRD010000440.1:0-3718 GCA_031401095.1 Acidobacteriota bacterium | reverse complement strand
TCCTGGTCTTTTTCGGCACCGGGTTCCGGGCACGGACTTCGTTGGCGGCTGTCACCGCAACATTGGGTGGAACCGTGATACCTGTCACCTACGCCGGAGTCGCCCCCGGTTACGTGGCACTGGACCAGCTCAACATTGGCCCGATTCCTCGGTCCTTTATAGGGCGTGGACCTGTTAGTCTGGTGCTGACAGTGGACGGCAAGACGGCAAACTCCGTGACAGTCACCTTTCAGTGATTGACCGACACCCGTCTCATCTGCCGCGATTGCGCAGCAGATGAGGGCCAGGCTGAAGTGGAGAAGTGTCGCCACGCGGAACAACTAAGGAGTGTGCCGGTAGGCCCCGAAACCGTCCGATTCCGAAGAGATATTCACTGGCGGTCGAAGAAGACAGATAGACTGGTGTCAAGTAGTGAGGATTTGGCCAGTGGCAAGCGGGAGACGGATGTGATGCCGCAGCCTCCTGTTACTGCGAATAGAGCGCGGCCAGATCGGTTGATTAGTGGGAGTTTTGGAAACCATGCCCGTAAAACGGCCTTTATTGCCTCAGACACCTCTTTCGAATCGGCATAGATTGCGGCGTACCTTCCTGCTGGGTCTGATCGGGATTCTGCTCGGACTTGGTCTTGTCTTTCCGTTCCCAACGATCTTGCAACGGGCGGGATGGCGATCATTCGGCAATCTCTCATTGCCCCTGGTAAGCGCGCGGCCCGTGCAGGGAGGTTGCACTGTCAATTGTAGTGCGACGGTGCCGGCGACGGCCGCGCTCAACCAGCCCGCCCCTTTCACCAGTACGGCAACCCCAAGTGGATGCGTCGGCGACCCAACCTACCAATGGGACTTTGGCGACAGCACCGGCTCAGGTGCGCAAAATCCGACTCACGCCTATACGACCGGAGGAGTCTATACCTGGCGCTTGACCGTCGAAGCACTCTCGCCAAGTTCGATGGCGAATATCTCCACTGTTGCAGGTGGAGGTGGAGAGGGAGAGGTCGGTCTTGAGGTGCCGTTTGCTCGCCTTGTCGCAATTACCCGCGATCCTCTCGGGCGAGGCGTCTACCTTGTCAACGCGCCAGCGACGAACGACAGCTCGGCGCGAACTCGCATCGTCTTTCTCAATACCGGTACGTCCAGCGCGACGATCGGTGGTATATCGATCGGCCCGGCGACGGTTCGAACCATAGCTGGCGGCGGTCTCCAGAATGGAGAGAACCTATCTGGTCTCGTCCTGGACCTCGGGTCGATAACGGGTGTGGCGACAAATCCGAGCGGCGAACTATTATATTTCACAGACCAGACGGAGAGTCGGCTTCGAGTCCTTAATGTCGCGGCCATTCCTGTTTCAGTGGGTGGGGTGCCGCTGGATCCCGGCAAGATTCGAACTTTTGCCGATCCGGTTGTCATGGGTGTGCCGCTGTTTGGCGAACAGCTGTTTGGCCTGGCCTATCAACCGGCAACCAATGATTTGATTGTGGCCGATTCGTCGGCCGGGAAGATCTATCGGGTACATCAGGACGGGACAGGTGAGACACTGGCAGGAAACGGCGAGCCGAGCCGCCCTGACCACGTCTTTGAATTCGGGCTCGGGCCGGCCATACCGTTGTCTGATCCGCGAGCGGTGGAGTTGGATGCGGGTGGAAATGTTCTCATTGCTGATACGGGTCACTCACGGATAGTGAGGGTCGCTACAAACGGCGGCGCAACGCTCATCAGTCAGTTTACTCAAGCTCGCGGAACAGATGCGGCTTATCCGATCGGGATCGCAGTCGTTGGGACGGCCGTCTACAGCGCCAACGGGAATAACCAACAGATACAGCGCGCGAGCGGGGCTCAAAGTCCGCTGGCCGGTCAGTTTCGGGAGCGATGCGACTACTCAGAGTCGAACTGCGGAGATGGTGGGCCCGCGATCGCGTCAGGCTTGGGCTTCCCGTTCAGCACCGGTGAGTTGCCCGTCGTTGGCGTCAAGGGCGAGACAAGTGGGGTGTATGTCCTCGACCAGTCTGCGAGCGAGCGAGGAAGGGTGCGATTCATCAACACGAGCACCGTGTCGGTGACGCGGGCGGGAGTGACCATCCCCGCTGGTGCGATCGCAACCATTGCGGGGAAGGGCCTGAGTTGGCCTTTCGATGGAGGAAAAGGGACCGGCGCTTCCCTCAGGTCGCCAGTTGGCGTCGCGACCGATGCAAACCGCAATCTCTTTATCTCTGACACCCTCAACGGGCGGGTGCGTTTTCTGAATCGTACCGGCGCGACGGTCAATCTCTTGCCGGGCACTGCCTCGGCTCAAAGCGTCGCTCCAGGCACGATCGCGACCCTCAACTATCAGGGAGGATCCGGCGCAGGTGAATCGACCCCGGTTCACCTGACAAACTTTCAACATCCGCAGGGGCTGACCGTGACCAGTAGCGGAGTCTTTATCGCCGACACGAAAAGTGGGCCGTTTGTCCCGCCCGGTTTTAGCGGTCGAACGACGAGCTTTGTGCGCTTCATCAATACGACTGCAAATCCCGTCACCCTCTTTCCCCTTGCAGACGCGCCGATCACAGTGGCGCCCGGGTTTGTGGCGACCATCGCCGGGGCGGATGGAATTGCTGATTCGGGTGAGAATGGCGATGGCGGGTTTGCGCGTGGCGCGAGGTTTTTCGGTCTGAGCGACGTCGCAGTCGATGCCAACGGCAATATTTATCTCGCAGAGGTCGGGTCGGCCGCGGTTCGCAGGATTAATGGTTCGAGTGGTGTTGTCTCAAGCCTCGTGCTGGGCGCGGGACTCTTTACCGGGCTCGGCATTGCGGGCGACGGCAGGCTCTTCGTGGTTGACGCCTTGGGAAGCCGACTGCTTCGGCAGAACAGCCCGGGCGGCGCTGCATTTACACAATTGGCTGGCGGTCTTGGCAGTCCGCGCGATGTCGCGATCGATGTCGACGGCGTCGCCATTGTCAGCAATGCTGACGGTCATCGTCTTCTTGGCGTGGCTCCCAATGGCACTGTCTCCACTATCGCGGGCACGACTCAGGGCTTCAGCGGTGATGGAGCCGCAGCGACAGCGGCGAAGATCAACATTGCTCCGCCAACTGTCAGCATTGGCCTCGGCGTGCCCAATCAGCTTTTGCAAACCGTCGGTGTCGCCGTCACCTCGACGCGTGAGATATTCTTCGCGGACGTGAATAATGGACGCATTAGGCGACTTGGCGCGGATATCATTGCCTGCCTCAAGACGGGCACGATTTCGGTCAACAATCCCGTCCCGGTACTGACCTCGATCTCACCGTTGACTGGTCCGACCCAGGGACCATCGTTCATGCTGACACTGACTGGCAGCAATTTCGTCGGCAACTCAGTTGTTCGGTGGGAGGGAAGTGATCGGCCCACGACCTTTGTCAATGGCACGCAACTGAAGGCGCAGATACCGGCGACCGACCTGGCCGTGGCTGGAGCAGCCGCCGTGAGGGTCTTCAACCCCGGCCCCGCTGGTGGTCTTAGTTCAGCGATCAGTTTTGCGGTCAGCAATCCCGTGCCGGTGATTACGAGCATCGCCCCGGCCAACATCCTCGCTGGATCGGATGGTTTGACTCTTGAGATTGAGGGCGCAAACTTCATCGCCAGTTCCGTTGTTCGATGGAACGGTGCACCGCGCGCAACGACTTTCATCGGCGGCAACCTGCTCTCAATTCACGTCGTAGCCGCAGATATCGCCGCAGCCGGAACGGTCAATGTGACTG